>JBAXCT010000356.1:0-2191 GCA_037141375.1 Chthoniobacterales bacterium
TTCTACGGTCGAAAAGAACAGCTTGCGGCCTTGAAGCAGATGCTCGACCGCAAGCGGTGGTTCTTTGCCAAGGTCACCGGGCGACGCCGGATCGGCAAAACAACGCTCATCCAGCACGCCATGGAGGAGCTCGGCAACCGGCAGCCGGTGTTCTACGTCCAGATCCCAGATTCCGAGCCGGCCGGCGTTCTGTCGGCGGTGAACGACGCCTTGGAGACGTTTCACGTTCCTGCAGACCGACATCCCCGGCCCAATGATCTGCTGCAACTGGCCAAGTTGCTCGAGTCGATGGCGGAAGCAGGCACCATCTTGATTCTGGATGAGTTTCAGTACTTCAATCGCAGGGGCCACGAGCAATTCTGCTCTTCCCTGCAGGCTGGCGTGGATCGGTTGCAGGCGAAGGCCGAAAAGGTACGGGGTGGGCTCATCGTCCTCGGTTCCATCCATACGGAGATGGTGGCTCTGCTCGAAGATCGAACGGCCCCCCTCTACAACCGCGTGACCGACACGATCAACCTCACGCATCTCGACATCGGCTCGGTGCTCTCAATCCTCAATGACCACGCGGAGCCGTCTCCCCAGCGACTGTTGTTTCTCTGGAACCTCTTCGAGGGCGTGCCCAAGTTTTATCGGGACTGCTTTGAACAGGATGTTCTCGCCGCAGACCGCAGGACGCTGCTGCGTCGCATTTTCTTCGAGAGCTCATCGCCGCTCCGGTCCGAAGCCGAGAATTGGTTTCTGCGTGAGCTCCGCGGGCGCTATGACGTCGTCTTGAAATTCGTGGCTCGAAATCCAGGGCGGGTGCACAACGATCTCGTTGAGGCCATTCGGCAGGCCAGTGGCAATCCTGACACCCAGGTCGGTGGATACCTCAAGGTTCTCATCGAGCGATTCGGGCTGATTGAGCGCAAACTGCCGGTCTTCGCCAAGCCCGAGGCGAAGCGGGGCCGTTATTACGTCACCGACAATTTCCTCCGCTCCTGGCTTGCGGCCCTGGCCAATCCCGTTTCAGCGATCGCCTTTCGACCGCTTGACGGACTCATCGACGAAGCCGACCAACGGCTGGCGGATGTTGAGGGTGCGGCTCTGGAGAAGCTGGCGGGCCAGCTGTACGAAGAGCGGAGCCGCAAGGGCATCGGTGATTTTCCCATCACGCATCGTATTCAAGGCTTCTGGGACAAAGCCGACACCGAAATCGATCTGGTGGCGGTCAATGAGATGACGCGAACGATTCGATTCGGCTCCTGCAAGCGTTCGCCGAACAGGCTCGTCGCGGATGTGAACCATTTCAAGCGACACGTCGAACGGTTTCTTCAGGCGATGCCCAAATATCAGGCCTGGACCAGGGAGCTCGCCGGTATCTCAACCGCCTTGAACGTGGAGCAGAGGGCGAAGCTGGCCAGCCACGGCATCATCCCCCAGGATCTGGACGACCTAACCGCGGGGCTAACCTGATAGAGGAGGCACGCCCCGAGGCGAGGGCTCGCATCACGATCGTCGACCGTCCTAGCCTTTTTCAGCGGCGTCAACGAACTGCCGCGGAGTCAGAACGGTCAGTTTTCCGATCGCCGCGGCGGGGACGTGCCGGGTGTTGCCCGAAACCAGGGGGCATTCCAGCGCGAGCGAGCATTCCGCGAACGGGGCATCGTCGGGATCCGGAAGCCCTCGGACAACATGGGCCGGAGAGACAACGGCGAACGCCGCCTGGGATTGAATCCGCTTGAGCACGATCGCCACTTCGTGCCGTGGGAGCTCGAGCTCCGGACGAAGCAAGACATCCTCATATTCAGAGATGATCCTGTCATCTAGCCCGGCCCGCACCGCGCCACTTCTCAACCAATCGACAATCCGGCCGGGGGCGCCATGCGGATTCAGAAACCCAGACACCAGAACATTGGTGTCGAAGACCGCAACACCCGGGCTGTCGCTCATGATTGTGGCCTTCGTTCATGACGGGCCGCGGCGATCACGCCATCGATCTTTTCGCTTGACATCGTGGCCGCACCCGAGCGCCGCGCCCGCTCCCGAATGCGGCGGAGTGCAATTTGGCTGCGCGCCTCTCTCGCTGCCTTGAGCACATCCTCCGGATCGTCCTCGGCATCGACATACATGATCACGGCCATTGGGCGGCCGTTGCTGGTGAGAATCATTTCCTCGGCAGCAGCCAGCCGTTCCCGCACAAGCCGCGGCC
>JBAXCT010000357.1:0-2187 GCA_037141375.1 Chthoniobacterales bacterium
CTCAACAAATTCATCCTCGGCACACGCCCGCAGCCCTTTCTGCTCGAGATGCCCCCCTACCGGCGTCCGCGCCTGCGGGACATTTTCTGGCGCATGTGGGAACGCGCGCGGGAGTTTCTGGTCCGGGCCGGCACGGTCATTGTCGCGATGGCCGTCATCATATGGGCGCTGGTTTATTTTCCGCGTCCGGAGAACGTGCGGGCGCAGGTTCTGGCCACCGCACCGGCCTCGATCGGTGCCGCAGGGGTGGCCCATCGGGTGGAGGCTGCTTACCTCGAGCAGAGTTACCTCGCGCGGGCTGGACGTTTTGTGCAGCCGGTTTTCGCACCGGCCGGTTTCGACTGGAAGATCACGGTGGGCATCCTCGCGAGTTTCCCCGCGCGTGAGGTCATCATCGCCACCCTCGGCACCATCTACGGTATCGGTTCCGATGTCGACGAGGCCTCAGGTGACCTGCGCCAGACCATGGCCGCAGAAATTTGGACCAAGGGAAAATTGGCCGGTCGGCCGGTTTTCACCGTGCCGGTCGCGCTGGCCATCATGGTCTTTTTCGCCCTCTGCCTACAGTGTGGTGCAACCGTCGCGGTCACCGCCAAGGAGGCAAACTGGCGCTGGGCGGTCTTCTCCTTTATCTACATGACATCTCTGGCTTGGGTCGGGGCAGTCTTGACCTACCAAGTCGGCACGCGTTTCTTGAGCTTGTGAGTCCTGTCGAAACAATCCTCATCGTCCTCCTGGTCGCCTCCTCCGCCGCATTCCTCGCGCGAAGGACTTGGATGCGCTTCTTCGGACGCCCCAGTGGATGTTGCGGCCGTTGTCCGGTCGCGCCAGCTTCGGGTCGGACGCCCCACGGCGCCAAAGCACCATGAGCCGCCATATCAACTCCGCCAAATTAGCCGTGCTATGTTCCGTCGCCGTTTTGCTCGCCGCGGCGAACACCAGCCGCGCTGCCAAAGCCGAGCAGAGTGAAATCATCACGGTTCCTTCGCCTGCGGAATTTTTCGCCGCGCTCGACAAGATCGCCCAACCCGACTGGGCTTCGTTCTACCGCGATCCGGCGCCGACCAGCTATTCGTCACGCCCGCAGACCGCCGTCAATCTCGGTGCCTTGGTCGCGGATGGTTATATCGCAGTGGAGGCGCAGGATGGACAGCAAGTGAAGAATACAGGAAAAGATATCATCGCTCTGGCCCGGTCATTGGGTGTGGGTGAACATGTGCTGAGCCGGGGCAAAAGTATCAGTGACTTCGCCGACAAAAACGATTGGGCGGCCCTCAAGGAGGAATTGGAGGCCACGACGAACGAGGTACGCATGGCCATGGCGGACCAGCGCGACGAGGCACTGGCCAGTCTGATCGCGGCCGGTGCATGGATTCGCTCCCTGCAGGTCGGCAGCCGGTCGGCAGAGTTGAGCGGGGAGGAAGCCGCCCGCGAGTTGCTGCGACAGAGCTCCCTCGTTGCTTATCTTAACGGCGAGCTTGAACATCTGCCCGAGAAAATAAGCAGCACGGCGGCGGCAGTGGATACCCGGGCCATGCTCGCGGCCCTGGTCCAGACGATGAAGACCGAAGACCAACCCCTTGCCGGCACGCAGGCCGCGGAGATCAACGGCACCACATCGCGATTCATCGCATTAATCAGCGCAAAACCGCAATGAGAGCTTGGGCTTTTTTTATGGTTTTTGTTCTGTCCGCGCTTTCCGTGCAGGGGAAGGAATCGGCTCCGCCCGATCCCGAGCCGCAAAAACGCGCGAGGGAGGATCAACGCGGGTGTGCGCCGCAAATAAGGGAGCGTCTTTACACGATGGTTGGCGCCTTGGGCAACGAAGGGTTCAAGGCTCGCGATGGCTGTTGGGGCGGACAACTTGAGGGCGGGGCAAGGCGTCTGGCGGTCCATCTTTTCGCCGGCAACCAATATTGGTTCTGCGCGGCGGCGGCCCCGGAAGATGCCGATCTCACGATCTCGCTGACCGGACCGTCCGGGGAAAATCCCCCCATGGAAAAGCACCATCAACCTGGCTTGGCTGCTGTCGGCGTGACAGCGAGGGTCACCGGGCAGTATTTTGTGGAGGTGGCTGGCGGTCCGTCTGGCGCGGCCCGCGAGTTCTGCCTTCTTTACCTGTTCAAATAGCACGATGACTACAGAGACCACCGAGAAATTGTCCGGGCCGGAAGTACGCCAATATTC
>JBAXCT010000358.1:0-2159 GCA_037141375.1 Chthoniobacterales bacterium
CCCCTGGGCTGCGGCAACCCCGGCGCGAAGTCCTGCGCGGCGCGCCTCGTCAGCCGGTTCCATCGTCGACGGGAGCATCGCCAAGGCCCGCGCCGCTTCGTCCGCCTGGCGTGTTTGCAGACACTTCTCGCCGTAGACGAGCATTTCCTCGGGTGTTGCTTTTCCCTCCGTCAGTTTTTTCCCGATCAGGGCCACGCTGGCCATGTCCCCGCCCTTCGCCGCCTGATAGGTGACGAGAGCCGCCACACGTTCGTCATCGAAGGCCATCAGGGCCGACTGGCGCAGGAGCCTCGAGGCCTCCGCAGGCTGCCCGCGATCCATCGCCTCGCCCGCTTGTGCTGCGATGCTCAGCGCCCGTCGTGCCTTGGCTTCGCGGTAGAGCGGTTTGGCCCCAAAGCCGACCACGATGGCCGCGGCCGCCAGCCAGAGGAGAAGCTTGCGCCGCCAGCCATACAGCCACATGCGCCAACCATCCGGTGCGTTGACATCATCAAGGGAGTAGCTGGGCAGTTCGGGTGCCGTCGCGGGGGCGGGGACTTTGTCCGGGTGGTTGTCGTCAGGCGTGTTCATGGAGTTGCTCGGCAGCAACCAGAAACCAGAATAAGGGATGGAAAGAAAGGCAACTTCTGCGACATCGCCTTGCCGGTGTCATTTTTCGGTGATGATGCGGTGCTGCAGCCATCGCTGCGCCGCCCTCTCCGCTTGGGCTGCATCCTCCGCGCCGCGCACCGCGAGTTCCAGCACGCGCAGCCCGCGGTTGCGTCGCCCTCGCAACACGTTATCCCACCGCGTGCCCGCGCCGAACACAGCCTGGTTGTCTGCTGCGGTCGGCGTCCCGTCGTCCTCGATCGCCGCATGAAAGACATGCACCGGGCGCCCGCGATCGCGGAACAAATACCGCTGGAAAGGAATGCGGAACCCGCCGGCCGAGGCGGTCCAAGATGGCAGTTTGCTCTCCAGTTCGAATCCCACTGCCCCGAGGCACACGCGCGGATCGTGCACGATGAAGGCCGACTGCACCGAGGTGGGCCCCGGCGGCCAATGGAAAAAGAACGATTGCCACAGGCAGCCGCTCTCGTCGCGCCACTGTTCGGAGATCGCGGTGTCGGGATAGAGGAGCACATCCAAAGTGCGCGGGGGGATCGGTACGACGCGAGCATTGTCACCGGGGCTTGCTGCCGCGAGGTTCCACATGGGAGGCGCCTTTGCCTCGCGGGCCTCATGCCAGCGGAACCATGCCTCACCCGCCACCAGGCTTGTTGCCCACAGGACGATTGCCGCGGCGGCCGCGGCCCGGGCGAGGGGAGGGAGCGAAGGTATGGCGTATGCCGCGCCCGAGGTTTGCCCCGGCGCGGATTTCGGAGCGAGCAACTTGCCTGCGACCAAAACTACCAACGACGCGCCAGTCAGCACCGCCAAGCCTGTGCCGTCGTGCATCGATTCCACCGCGCCCGCGCCCGCGCGGCATGCCGCGACCGAGAGCGTGAGCGAGCGCAGCGCGTTGCCGGCCAGCGCCGCGCCCAGCCCGAGCAGAAAAACAAAAATGCGATGTGGTGTGGAGAGCCGGAAGAATTCCCCCACCGCCAGCGCCACCATGATGCCGCTCTGCAGCGAGCGGATGCCGCTGCATGCTTCCTCCACCCCGAGCAGACTGCCCCCCGGGATGGCGATGAGGTTCCCTCGCTGCTCCACCGCATATCCCGTCCAGTGCAGCGCTTCCACACACAGGCCCGTATTGTGCAACATGAGCCACGACATGATCGAGTTTTCCTGCGGCCGCGGCCAAGGCACCGCGACGAGAAAAAATACGATCGGGAAAGCGAAATGCCCCAGCCAAGGATTTCCGCCGAGCAAGTAGATAACGCATAGCGTCATGGTCACTCCCGCCCCGGCGGCCAGGGCAGGCACCATCCGCCAGTCGGCATTGGAGATCGCGACCGGTTGCAGGGCCGCTAGGATCAAGGCCGCCGCACCCAGCGCCCCCCAAGCCATGGTCCGGCCGCCGGAACCGGGCGCACGCGGAGCAGGGCGGTCCGGCCAGCGGCGCCCTGCGAGCATGACGCAGAGTAGGGGAACCAGCACGCCGTAGCTGTACTGGGCGTTCAAAGACCACTCCCAGTAGCAGGCGCGCAATATCAGAGCCCAAGCTGTTGTGAGAG
>JBAXCT010000359.1:0-2148 GCA_037141375.1 Chthoniobacterales bacterium
CCGCCTTGGTAGAGCGTCCCCTTCCCTCCGCGCAATGGCGCCACGGTCTGCCGCACGCCTCCATTGTCCGAGGTGAAGATGACATAGGTGTGATCGGACAAACCCAGACTCTCGAGCCCCGCGAGCAAGCGCCCGACGTTGTTATCCATCGCCTCGACCGAAGCCGCGAGTCCCGTATCACGGACGCCAGAGCGGTGGCTGTATTTTTCGAGTAGCCCTGGCTTCGGATCGAAAGGCCCGTGCACGTCGTGGAAGGCGAGATAGAGGAAGAACGGACGGTCCTTTTCGCGTTTGATCCAGTCCAACGCCGCGTCGGTGAGCGCATCCGACGAATAGGTGCCATCCGGACGATGGTAGGCATCCTTGGCGAAACCCAGATCCGTCGACTCGACGAAAAGATCGAATCCCTGGCCGGTGGGAGAAGCGGGGCCGCTGCGCCCGCGTCCGAGATTCCACATACCGAATAGCGCCGAGGTGTAGCCTGCAGGCTTCAGCGCCTCGGCCAACGTGATCGTTCCGTCGGTCAAATCGGCGCGCGTTTCGATGGCAAGGATTTTATGATGCGGCGAACCGGGGGCGTGACGGGGATCCACGACATTGAAGACGCCGTGTCGCGGGGTGTATTGGCCGGTGAGGAGTGATGCTCGCGTGGGCGCGCAGGTTGGCGCGCTCGCGCAGGCCTGCGTAAAAACGGCACCGCCACGCGCTAGGGCATCGAGATGCGGCGTTTCCACATTCGTATTGCCGCAGAAACCCGCGTCGGTCCATCCCATGTCGTCGGCGAGAATGATGACAACATTCGGAGGCCTACTCGGGACGGACCATGAGGTGTGCGCCAGCAGCAAACAAAACGCGGTCAGCAAAAGTGCAATACGAGGGCAACGGCTATTCATGTATGGATGGACTGCTGGTGGGCGCCGCAGGAACAATGGCACCAGGCGGTGGGTGCTGTTTTCTTCGGCCCCCTTGGCCGCCTTGGCCGCGCCCGCCTCTACCTCCTCCGCCCATGCCCCGCCAAGTGCCGAGGGAGTTTTTTAGATCTGCCGTCATTCGCGCCACGCGGTCTGCGCTGGCCGTAGCCACATCGCGGTTTTCCGACGGATCATCGTTGAGATTGTAGAGTTCGGCGGGAGCATCCGGTGTGACGATCAATTTCCAAGGTGGCTCGAACCACGCCATGCTCCTGCTGCCAACCACAAAAGGGGCGCGTTGCACGGCATCGGCGGCGATCAAAGCCGGCCACATGTTCACTCCGTCTAAAGGCTTGGCCGGTTGCGGCGCGATGCCCGCGGCGGCGGCCAAGGTCGGCCAGACGTCACCGACCCACATCCATCCTCCGAATTCACTACCTGCGCGGATCATACCCGGGTAGCGCAGCACCGCTGCGGAACGCACCCCACCCTCGTAGGCACCGCCCTTGGCCCCACGCAATGGCGCATTGCTCCCGCCCTGATCCTCCTGCGCGCCGTTGTCGCAGAAGAAAAGTACGAGGCTCGAATCGGTGATCTTTTGTTCGTCGAGGGTGGCGAGCACGCGCCCGATCGCGGCGTCCATCGCCTCGACTACCGCTTGGTAGAGCGCGGGCCTGTTACCGCCACCCGACGCGCCATCGGGCGCCCGCAGCGGACCATGCGCCGCGTTGAACGCAAGATGCAACAAGAACGGTTTGTTCGTATCGCGCGCTTTGATGAGATCGATCGCTTCGCTGGCGAGCAGATCGGTGGAATATCCCTTCTCCGCGACCTGCACGCCGTTGCGCCACCAATCTAACACACCGCTCTCCCAGTTGATGTGGGTCGAATAATCGACGGCCCCGCCGAGCAAACCGTAGAAATGGTCGAAGCCACGCGCATCCGGATGATATTCATGGCCGGTCATCGTATTCTCTGCGGATCCGCCAAGATGCCACTTACCGCACATCCACGTCTGGTATCCGGCCGCGTGAAAATCGGCGGGAAAGATTCGGTAATCCAGCGGTAGGCCCGCATGATTATTTACGCTGGTGCGCGCGGCGAATTGTCCGGTGAGGAAGGAAACGCGGGTGAGGCTGCAGATCGGATTGACATAAAACCGATCGAGACGCGCGCCGCCTGCGGCGAGACGATCGATGTTGGGTGTCTTGATCAACGAGCCGTGGAATCCGACATC
>JBAXCT010000360.1:0-2137 GCA_037141375.1 Chthoniobacterales bacterium
TCGTTCAGGACCGCGAGAAATTCCTCAAGCAGAAGGACGACAATGCGGTGAGCCTCAACAAAGCAAAGCGCCTCTCCGAGATCGCCGAGGACAAAGCGCGGCGCGAGGCCCGTAACGATGACCGGAAACATCGCGGCACCCCGGATTTCGCCGCGGTCGAAGTCACTCTCGACACGGTGGATGCCACGGAGCTTCAGAGCGTCGCTTTAAACAAACCTCCCAAACGCGGTTCGCGGGAAGAAGCCTCAAGCAATGACGATGATCCCGCCAAGCCCGAGGATGAGATTTACACTGATGCAGTGCGCGACGAGGCGCTGCGCATCATGAAAGACTACATTCATATGGAGGGAGCTTCCGCCATTACAGCCAAGGCCGAGGCAACGAAGACTAAAGCAATGGAAGAGTGAGGGGCAGCGCATCTTGGAAGATATTGTGGCCTGTCCGTTTGCCGCCTGAGCGCTTCTAGGTAGAAAATCCGAGACCTTGGCGGATTTTCCTGACTCGCGCTGGACAGGGTTTCAACCGTGTGGTTATGGTCTGCAGCGCTATGAGTAAAATATTTCTTATCCTTGTTGGAGCCACCCTCGTGGTCGGCTTGGGCGCATGCAACACTGTCAGTGGCGTTGGACGTGATGTCAGCGCGGTTGGTCAGGACATCTCCTCCGGGGCACATGCCGTCGGTCAGGAAATGCGGAACAACTGACCGTATCGACAGCGCGCATCCTAGGCGCTAATTTCCCCGAGTCTTGCGCCCGTAGCTCAGGGGATAGAGCAGCGGATTTCTAATCCGTTGGTCGGGAGTTCGAATCTCCCCGGGCGCGTTTACGATTAGGCGGTCCCTCCGGCGACCTCATGAACACTGCCACCTCCCCCGCCCGCTACGCTTGGTTCGTCGTCGCACTGCTTTTTCCTGTCGCGCTGCTCAACTATCTCGACCGGCAGATGATCGCCGCCATGAAGGGCTCGGTCATGCACAGCGTGACCGGCATCACACTCGACTCGCAGTGGGGCTACATGCTCGGGCAATTCAAATGGGTCTATGCGTTCTTCAGCCCCATCGGGGGGTATGTGGCGGACCGCTTCAGCCGCCGATGGGCGATCTGCAGCAGCCTGCTGGTCTGGTCTGTCATCACTTGGCTGACCGGGCACGTGACAACCTATGAGGGGTTGCTCTGGACCCGCACGGCGATGGGACTGAGCGAGGCCTTTTACATCCCTGCAGCGCTGGCCCTTATTTCCGATTACCACCGCGGCCCGACGCGCTCGCGCGCGACCGGCATCCACCAGATGGGCATCTACTGCGGGGTGATCCTCGGCGGGTTTGCCGGATATGCCGCGGACGCTCCGGACATCGGCTGGCGCTATGCCTTCAATTTTACCGGCTTGGCGGGTGTTCTGTATGCGATCCCGCTGTTTTTGCTTTTGCGCGATCCCCAGAGGACAAGCGCGGAGGGTCGTTCGTCCGCAGCGACCTCGCTGCGCGAGCTTCTCGCCAACCCCTCCTTTCTCCTTCTCGTGCTATATTTTACCCTGCCTGCGCTGGCCGGTTGGGTTGTGCGCGACTGGATGCCCGCCATCCTGCAGCAGAGTTTCAATATCAGCCAAGGCCTCGCCGGCGTGTCGGCCACGCTTTACTGGCAAGCTGCTGCCATCGTCGCTGCGTTCGGCGGAGGTTGGTTGGCGGATCGTCTCATGCGCCACACGGATCGCGGCCGCATTTACGTGAGCGCCCTCGGGATGGCGTTGATCGTTCCCGCGCTGTTCGGGGTGGGCAATTCCCCCGCACTCGGTTCCTTCGGCCTGGCCATCATGTCGCTGGTCGTCTTCGGCATCGGCTGGGGATTCTTCGACTCCAACAACATGCCGATTCTTTGCCAGATCGCGCGGCCCGGGCTGCGCGCAACCGGCTACGGCATCATGAATTTCGTCAGCATCAGCTGCGGGGGCTTTGCCGATTGGGGCTTCGGGGCCATGCGCGACCGGGGTATTCCCCTCAACGCGATCTTCGGTGTTTTTGCCGCGGCCTGCATCATCTCGGTCGCCTTGGTGCTGCTGATTCGTCCGCGCCCAACGGAACAACCCTGATGCTGGCCAGAATCATCGACGAATCATGGCCGCAAGGACGCGGCGGCGGCAA
>JBAXCT010000361.1:0-2132 GCA_037141375.1 Chthoniobacterales bacterium
TATGTGTGGAATTGTCGGATACATCGGGCCGGCCGAGGTGGCGCCCATCTTGTTGGACGGCTTGCGCCGTCTGGAATACCGCGGCTACGACTCAGCCGGGGTCGCCTTAGGCAACAATGGTTCGCTCGAGATTCGCAAGTCGGTCGGACGCATCCAGAATCTCGCCCAACTCATCAGCGAGCAACCCGTGCATGGCAACCGCGGGATCAGCCACACCCGCTGGGCCACGCACGGCGCGGTGACCGGCGAAAATGCCCACCCGCACATCGACCAGAGCGGCAAGATCGTCCTCGTCCACAACGGTGTCATCGAGAACTACCAGACGCTTCGCGAGGAGATGGAGCGAGAGGGCGATGTTTTTCACTCCGAGACGGATACCGAAGTGCTCGCGCACCTCATCGGGCGGCACGCCGCCGCATTGGGTGAGGCGACGGCCGACCATCTGGTCGAGGCAGTGCGCCGGGCCCTGCGCGAGGTGCAGGGCACCTACGGCATCGCGGTGATGCACCGCGATATTCCCGATCTTCTGATCGGCGCGCGACGGGGCAGCCCGCTCGTGCTGGGCATCGGCCGAGGCGAAAACTTTCTGGCCAGCGACGTCGCCGCCATCGTCAATTACACTCGCGATGTCGTCTATCTGAAGGACTATGAGATCGTCCTGCTCCGTCCGGACAACTTTCAGATCCAGTCGCTCGCTGGGGTCGGCGCGGATTACGAGATCAGCACGGTGGATTTCGACGCCGAGGAGGCGTCCAAGGGTGACTACCCACATTTCATGCTCAAGGAAATCTTCGAGCAGGCCTCCACTGTTCGCGATGCCATGCGCGGGCGCCTCTCCCGCGAGGAGGCTACGGCCAAGCTCGGTGGGCTCAACATGACCTCCGGGCAATTGCGCGAGGTCGAGCGGCTCGTGCTCATCGGCTGCGGGACCGCCTACCATGCCGCGCTCATCGGCGAATACCTCATGGAGAGTCTGGCCTCCCTGCCGACCGAGGTCGAGGTGGCCAGCGAGTTCCGTTACCGGAACACGCCGATGGACAAATACACGCTCACTTTCGTGCTCAGTCAGAGCGGCGAGACGGCTGACACGCTTGCCGCCCTGCGCGAGAGCCAGCGCAAGGGGCACCGCACGCTCGGCATTTGCAACAATGTGGCCAGCACCATCGCGCGCGAGAGCGACGGGGGTGCCTACATGCACGCCGGCCCCGAGATCGGCGTGGCTGCGACCAAGTCCTTCACCTCGCAGGTCACCATCCTGACCCTGCTTTCTCTTCTCATGGGCCGTATCCGCAACCTGTCGACCTCCGACGGCCTGCGAATCATCGATGAACTGGAGCAGTTGCCAGAAAAAGTGGCGCGCGTGCTTGAGATGAATCCGCATCTGCCCGAGGTTGCCGAGAAGTATGCCAATTCCCACGGTATGCTCTTCATGGGTCGCCAGTTCCAATATCCCGTGGCGCTGGAGGCCGCGCTCAAGCTCAAGGAAATCAGCTATATGTTCTGCTCCGGTTATCCGAGCGCCGAACTCAAGCACGGCGTGATCGCGCTGGTCAATCCGGATACGCCGTCGGTCTTCATCGCGCCGCACGATGCGCTGTTCGAGAAAAACGCCAGCAACATCCAGGAGGTTCGCGCCCGCAAGGGGCCGGTCATCGGTGTCGGCACCGAGGGGCACAGCGCGCTGGAAAAAATCACCGACGACACGCTCTGGGTGCCCGATGCGCCGGACTGGCTCATGCCCGTGCTCACCGTCATCCCGCTGCAGTTGCTGGCCTACAAGATCGCCGTGGCCCGTGGCTGCGACGTGGACAAGCCGCGCAATCTCGCGAAGAGCGTGACGGTGGAGTAGAGGCCGGTCGCCAGGGTGAGGGGAGAGGGGGCGTTGGCTTTCGAAGTTAGCAAGCCCCGTGAAGCTGGCGCGTCTATGACGCAGAAACTTCGCTGAAGCGGCTCGTCATGGGGTCCGAATCTGGGAATACTTTCCGCGCCAGCGTCCACCCCCCGCTTACCCCTCATGTTCGAACAAGCCTTCAAAAACATCGACGACGTCCTTTGGAAGGATGCCGGGTGCACCAGTGAACTCGACTACACCGAGCAGACCTCCTGGCTGCTCTTCCTGAAATACCTCGACG
>JBAXCT010000362.1:0-2117 GCA_037141375.1 Chthoniobacterales bacterium
CGATAGTCATGAAGAGATAATACCCCGCCGCCCACTACCCGCAACTCCGTCTTTCCTCTGTCTCCTGGCAGCCGACTACTGGTTTGCCCTCGGCTAACGCCTCACGCTATCTCCTGCCATTCGGCCTCCGGTTCTGGACTTATTCCTCCGCGCTCGCCGTCCGCCCGTGAGAGTTCCTCTGTCTTCCGGCTGAAAACTGAAAACTGAGCCGAGTCCTCGAACCGAAGATAGCCCCCAGGCAAACGGACCTTAGTCAACTGATACACTGTAAACTCCGGCCTCCGGCCGGTTATGACCCACAACCCCCTTCGTTTCCTTCGCTGGCTTCTGTTTACTCAGGCTCAAGTCTGAACTTGCCCGCAACCTTTCGCTTGACGGGGCAAGATTAACCTATAGGTTAACTATGCCGATCCAAACAGCCGAGGTCCTTGCCGGTGCCCGTGGCCGGATTCTGGCTCTTGGCTCGGCCAATCGGTTTCCACTACTCGACTTTTTTGAAGAATGCGAACGCCACTACCCAGCCGAAGTTGCCAAGCTCAACAAACTCTTCGAGCGCTTGGCCGCAACGGCACTGATCCGCGATGAAACCAAATGCCGAAAGCTTCATGATGACCTCTACGAACTCAAAACCTCCGGAGGTCTCCGCGTCACGTGGTTCTGGGACGAGGGTTACACGGTCCTCTGCGGCCATTGCTTCGGAAAAAAATCAGCCAAGACACCAAAAAACGAACTCCAACAAGCCCTCGAGTGGCAGCGGCGCTACCGTGCCGCCAAGCAATCAGGGCAAATACAAACGATATGAGCAAAGTCCAACAACAACTCGCCCGCGTTCGCGGCATTCTCGCCAAATCAAGGGAGACCCTCGATTACAAGATCGAGTCCGCCCGAGTGGACTTCACCGAGGAGGCCCTTGGCATCATGGCTGAGCAGGGGATCAGCAAAGCCGATCTCGCCCGCAGACTCGGCGTCAGCAATCCTTACGTGACCAAGCTTCTCGGAGGCGGGGCCAACCTCACGCTCGAGAGCATGGTCCGCCTCGCCGAGGCACTCGGATGCAGCATCTCGACGCATCTAACCCAGGCCGGGTTCTCGCCGCGATGGGTAGATATTTCCGACGCCACTGAAACCCGTCGCATCGAAGCCAAGCCCGCCAAAGCCGATTACCAGCCGATATTTACCGAGGAGAATTATGACGCCATCACCGCTGCAGCTTGAGTCCAGCTTCATCCTCCAGACCGAGGTCAAAGCTGCGGAGAAAGCACCCAAGGACGGCAATCAAACCATCAAGACACGAGTCCGCGTCGCGCGCTCCTCGCACGACGAACTGTCGTGGAACGTTATCCTCGGTGTCACCTTCGGCCGCAACGGGAAGGAAATCAACGCGCCCTACCACGGCGATATTGTGGTCGAAGCCCGTCTGCGCGTTCATCCCGGATACCCTGCGGAAAAGCGCGCACAACTGGTGCAAGTCACCGGTGCCAGTTTGGCCTACGGCATGGCTCGCGAAGTCATCGCCAACCTCACCGCCCGCGGTCCGCACGGCACGTTTTTGCTGCCCTCTATTTCGTTTCTCGAAACCAAAAGGAAACCAGCCAAGTCCGCAGTTCGCTGAGAGCAGGACCTTTCACAGGCCGCAGCAGCGGCCAAGGCGATCCGATTGATGAAAGGATTTTGGAATGAGCGCATCGTGCGCTTCGCAAGTCGTTGTCGTTCTCAGGCTTTCCGGCTGACGACTGCCCACTGAGCCGAGTCCGCGAACCGTAGCACAGCGTAGATAGGTCGCCGCGGCGACCAAACGGCCCCCAGGCAACACTGAAAACTGAAAACTGCCAACTGAACACTCCGGCCTTCAGCCGGCTATGACTCACAAAGTTGCCTCAATGACTGGTCAGCGGAGTCTCATTGCTCTCAAATCATCTTGGCATCTCAGATTTTCCCATGACGAAGTCTCCTCCAGTAGCATCCGACCGGCGCGCGACGCCGTCCGCTTACTACTCGGCGGAGGTAACCTCCTTTCTCGCTGCTTCACCGGATTCTATCCTCGGCGCCATGGCCTCTCACGGGCAGTTTGCGCTCGAGCTCGAGCAACGCAATGCCTGGGAAGTTCAGATCGAGAT
>JBAXCT010000363.1:0-2101 GCA_037141375.1 Chthoniobacterales bacterium
CTTCCCTTGAGCAGGTCGAAGAGGTTGCTCCCGAGCTGCACGATAATAATTTCCGGGTGCAGCGTGGAGAGAAGGGTTTCGATCTTCGGCACCGCGTGGTGCGTCGGCCGGTGGCCACGGCGCATCCCGAAGGTGTCCTGCATGGAAGCCGGAGAGCCGTGGCCGCGCGATTCGATGCTCCAGTAACCGCAGCGTGACTGCGCCTTGGCGTAATTTTTCAGCTGCGTCCAGGAAAGCGGCTGCGTGCCGCAGGCCATGTAGGTGTTGACGCGCGGCACGCCGGCGTCACGGAACTTCTGGTCGAGGCGCTGGCCGAATCCGCACAACGCCAGCGAGTCGCCGATGATGAGAAGGGAGGAAACATCACGGCCCCGGAGGGCGAATGCCCGGCTCGCGCCGCAGACCGGAGCGAGAGCGGCCGCACCCAGCAGCTTGAGGAAGCGGCGGCGCGGCCAGAGAACCGCATTGCTCGCGGGATGAGTAGGCAATGAGAGGTGCTCCTAAACCTCCAAACGCGGAATGTCGAGCGGAAAATCTAGGATTTCACTTTTGGCCACGGTTGTCTAACAAGCAGGTGACGATGACAACCTCCCCCAGCCCACGTCCCGCGTTGCGCCGCCATCTGCCCGCGTCAGCCGTCCTCGTTTTTCTCGCCGCCATGGCGACCCCGAATTTTTGTCCGGCCCAAACCACCAACCTCATGGCGGTCGATGCCATCACCTTGAGCACCAAGACGCCGCTCGGTGATGCCAGTATCACCTTGCCGGCCGGAGCACCGCTCGAGCGTTTCGAAATCCAGGGCGAGAACATCAAGGTCTGGCAAGGCCCCTTCACAGCAGTGCTTCCGCTCACCGCAACGACAACACAGGTCGCCCGGCAACCCGCACCGGAAAAAATGCTGCCGAGCGCCACTGTCGCCGCCGCCACAACAGCGCCGACATCAGCCGCGACTCCCGCTCCAACGCCAACCGCCGCGACTCCCGCCACCGCAGGTGCCCCCGACTCTGCCGCGGCAGCCAAGGCGTTGCTGCAAAGCCTGTCGCTGGAAAAATGGCCCGTTTGGTCCATGCCCGCCGCCCTCGGAGCCCTCGCCCTCTACGCGCTTTTTTCCACCATCGCGTGGCTGAGATCGCGTCGGAAAAATTCCGCCCCTCGCAACCGCACCGCCCCCCTTCCCGTGATCATCATGCCCAAACAGTCGGCCAGGCCGGCTGAATTCAAAGATGACGGACGGGCCATCACCTGCCCGCTCTGCGGGGACGGCATTCCCGTGGAGAAACTGCGCGACGGGCGCAATGTCTGCCCCTCTTGCCGCGAATCTTTCGTCTGCGCTTGAGCGCCCGTCAGGCGCCCTTGCCCGCCAGACCCGATGCCGTTTTTTCCGCCGCCTCGCGCAGGCTCTTTTCGTAATCCGCCTGCAGCTCGTTGCTGAACAAAAGCACCCGCCCCTCGCCGGTCGATGGATTGACGATTAGTTGCGCGCTCACCGTCTGCCCCGGCCAGACCCAGCAATTTTCCGAGGCATCCCTGTGCGGTTGCGCGCCATAGCCCAGCACGAGCGCCTCGCGCAGGATCGTCGTCTGGCGGTTGTCCGGGGTGGCGAAGCCCACGGCGTAGAATTTTCCATTCACGAAATAATAGACCAACTCTCGCGCCACCAGGCCGCCGAGCACGTGCGATTCTTCCTCGCGAAGATAAAGCGTGACGGGATCGCCCGGCGCAGATGCGCCATCCGCCGCTTCGAGTTGCCACGTCTTGCGCGCCTCGTCCAGGGTGGCCCCGAAGGGCACGCCGCAGAATGACTTGCTCTGGTCCGGGAAGGGCACCGGCGCAGCCTCCTGCGCACGCAAGCAGGGCGCGGCCGCCATGAATACGAGGCAGACGGGCAAAGTGAGGCGAAAAACGCTCATGCTGCGGGATTGTCTGCGGACAATGTTCTTGCCGCGGCCAGAATGGGATTCGCTCATGCGGGCTTTTGTTTAACGCCGCACCTTGAGTCGGTCAACATCCTGCGGCCAAGCAGGAATCGTGCTTTGCATGCTCGGAGGGAGAGCGGGTGACGAGACTCGAACTCGCGACATCTTCCTTGGCAAGGAAGTGC
>JBAXCT010000364.1:0-2089 GCA_037141375.1 Chthoniobacterales bacterium
CCGCAGGATCTCGGTGATCGCGCTGGGCGCGTCAAGGGCGGTGAAAATCGGTTGGACGCTACTCGGCACATCACGTCCGGCGGCGCCGGTTTGGACGAGCACGGGTTGGAGACCGGCATTATTGGCGCACTCGAGGTCGCGCCCGCTGTCGCCGACGAACCATGACTTACCGCGGTCGATGCTGAAAAGTTCGCAAGCTTGATCCACAAGACCAGGTGCGGGTTTGCGGCAAGCGCAGGCGACCTTTAATTCGAGGCGCTCGCCTTTGAAACCTTTGTCCGGATGGTGCGGGCAGTAAAAAATGGCGTCGACGAACGCTCCGTCTTTTGCGAGCAAGTTTTCGAGGCGACGGTGAATGGCATCGACGTCCGCGAAGTCGGCCTCGCCCCGGGCGATGACAGGCTGGTTGGTGATGACGATGGCCGGGATGCCCGCGCGGTTAAGCGAACGGATAACGAGGCCGACACCAGTGAAGAGTTCGAGGTCATCGGGACGAGCCAGGTGTCCCCTCTCAACATTCAGCGTGCCATCGCGGTCGAGGAAGACGGCCATGCGGGGCGCACGTCCAGACTTGCGGGCCACCGTGCCGTTTTGCAGGTCACCTTCGACTTTGGCCAGACGCTCGGGCGTTCCCATGTCCTTGATGTAGCCGTCACCGCGATAGGCGAAGACGCGCTTCCTCTCCTCTAGCCATCGGGGCACGGCGTGCTTGGCAATATCGATACTGCCGTCGGGCCAGTCCCCGGTAAGGAGATCGCGGCGCATGACGTAAAGGGCGGCATTCACGAGGTTGCGGTATCCGGAGCCTTCGGGATGCGGATACGGACGCACCGCCGTAACGCGCCAGTCGCGGTCCACCTCAACCAGATCGGAGTCGTGCGGGTGGTCGTTGGGATGGGCAAACAGCGTGAGGTCAGCCTGCTTGGCCTTGTGGAAGTCCAGCATGCGGCGAAAATCCAGATCGATGAGCGTATCGCCGTAAAGGATGAGGAATTCCTCATCGAGGTGAGGCAGGGCGTCGACCAAGGCACCGGCAGTCCCGCGTGGCGAGGCTTCCTCGATGTAGCGGACGCGGACGCCGAGCTTGCTGCCATCGCCAAAGTATTCACGCACCACGTCGGCACGATGATGGACAAGGATGACAATATCCGTGATGCCCTGCTCTTTGAGTAGAAGCACCGTGCGCTCGAGCAGTGGCACACCGAGCACCGGGGCCATCGGCTTGGGAATATCCATGCCGAGCGCCTGCGCGAGGCGGGTGCCTTTGCCGCCGGCCAAAATGACTGCCTGCATCAGGGATTTTCGGCGACGATTTCGGAGACCGCCAACCTGACGGCTTCAGGCGATGTCATTTGCGCACCCCAACCGAGATCGCGCAGTTTGGCCGTGGAATAGCGGAATTTGGGAACATCCCCCACCCATCCGCGACCGTCGGTTCCATAAATAATTTTTGCGCCCGGCGCAGTTTGCGTCACCACTTCCTCGGCCATGGCGCGCACGCTGACGTTGTCCTCCGGGCCGACGTTGAAGTAGTTCAACTTCTCCTTCGCATGATCGGCGATGAAGAGCATGGCTTCCACAAGATTGGCCACGTGCAAGTAGGGCTTCTGTTGCGTGCCGTCGCCGAGCACACTGAGCTGCGCCGGATTTTGACGCAACCGGCGGACAAAATCAAACAGGGCACCATGGGTGGCGCGGGAACCGATGACGTTCGGGAAGCGGAAGATATCGGCGCGTCCGAGCCATGCTTCGGCCGCGGCGCTGATACAGGCTTCGGAGGCGAGTTTCATCGCGCCGTAGTTGCTGATCGGCAGCATCGGACCACTGTCTTCCGTGATGGGTTCGTCGCGGAGACCGTAGACCGCTGATGTGGAGGCGAAGGCAAGACGCGGGACCGCGTTTACTTTCATCCAAGCGAGCACCCGGAAGGTGGTGAGGAAGGTGTCTTTGTAATCGACATTGGCGTCATTGACTCCTGCCGGAATGTCCGAGTTGGCCGCCATGTGCCAGACCCAGTCGATCTTGCAGCCCGGATCGAAAGCCTGGACAAACTTTTCTTCCGAGATGTCGCACGCAAGCAGCGTGAAGG
>JBAXCT010000365.1:0-2089 GCA_037141375.1 Chthoniobacterales bacterium
TCCATCGACGCTCGCCTTGGCCATCTCGGCCGCCTGCTGCGGTGAGATGCGTCCAGATTCGAGGAGGTGCGCAGCGAGAGCGCCCCCCGCGCCGAACCGCCAGATGTTGCCTTGCTTGATGATTTCGAGCGTGCTAAGCCCCGAATACTCACCGAGCAGCGAAAGCATCGCCATATCACGCGACGCGGCATCGGGCAATTCGGCGACCCGGGCGAGTGCAGCCTCGGGCCCCATGCCGGCGAGTTGTCGGAAGAGTTCATCGATGGCCGCCTCCCTCTGGCGCGGATCTTTCAGGCCGGCTAGTCGGACAAGAAAATGGCCGCTGGTCTCCACGCCGTCCGCAGCCATCGGCAAATTTGAGGTGCGCGAAGATGCGTGTCCGACGATTTCGTTGCGCCCCAAGTCCGCAGCCGATTCCTTACCGGTGGCGGGAGCCGTGGCGCTTTGCTCTTTGCCCGCTTCCGGCGGCTCGGAGGCAATGGGTTGGGTCGCAAACCAAACCAGCGTCACGGTGGAGAGGGCGAGCAAGGCAACGGTGGCGATCTTGAAATTCACAGCGGAAGAAAAATGGAACGCCATATGGCATCGCACGCAAGTCAAGTCTGCGGCAAGAAGCAAAAAAGAACGCGAATCCCCTCGCATCAGGGGCCTCAGCGGCCCTACTTTGGCGGGCATCAATGAAGAATTCGGAGTGGGTCGAATTTGCCAAGACTCTGGCCGCGGAAGGCTTGGCGTCGGATGAGATCAGGAAACGCTTGCGGGCCCGACAAATCGGTGAGGCGGAGATCGCCGATATCATGACCGAATCGACGCAGCCCGGGCCGGGCAAAAACCGCACGCTCCTCATTGCAGCGTGTGTTCTCACCGCCATCGTCCTCGGGATCGGCGGCTTTTTTGCCTACCGCTATCTGGCCGCCGCGCAACTCATACGCGAGAAGGTGAAGCACGTGGCCTTCAGCGGAAACATCACGGGTCAGCTCGAGGGGAAGGACAAAGGATCCGAGTTGGTGCAATTCAGCGGGGCGCTCGACACGACATCTCTCGATGCGCCGAAAGCCGCGATGAAGATCACCCTCGACCGGGAGGAAAAGATGAAGCGCATCGTCGGCTCGATCCCGCCGACGACAGACGCGCGTTTTCTGGCAGCCGCCTCGCTCGCGATCCGCACCGGCGGCAGCTTTTTCGGAGGTGCCGACCTGCGCTTCGCCGAAGAAAATGTTTACTTCCACCTCAGCAAAACCCCCTTCTCCGGCAACAGTCAGGACCCTCTCATGGCCCTGGTCGGGGCGCTGGCCGGGGCGAAGGTCGCAGCCAACCCTTGGGTGAGAATCCCCGCGGGACCGGCCGGCGCCAGCGAGACGCAGGCCTCTTGGGCCCTGCTTTTCCGTCCGACCGACCAAGTTTTCGGCTCGAGCAAGGAGTTGACATTTCTCGAAAAAAAAGAAGGTGAACCGCTCGGCGGACAGGCGACGGAGATCCACCGTTACAAAATCAACGGGTCGTGGCTGACTAAGCAGATGGTGAAGACGCTGCGCGAGTTGCTTGCCGACAAGCAGATGATGGTGGTCGGCTTCATCCAGAGCATGGCGACGGGCAAAGATTTGAAGGATCTCGGCAACTCGCTCGACACGCTGAAGTGCTCGGATGGCGACATGGCGGTGTGGGTCGGTAAAAGCGACACCCTGCCGCGCCGCATCGTGATTGATCTCCGGGTGTCCGAGGGCGGGCAATCGCCCCTCGCGCTGCTCCTGCGGGCCGAAGTCAACGCTGACTACGGGCAGGTCGTGCCGATCGATTTCCCGGCCGAGTCCGTCACGCTGGACGAATTGAAAAAAAGCGGGATTCTCGGCGGCCTTTTTTAGCCCCCGCCTTGCGCCAAACGCCGCTTGTTGTTGTCGCGCCGTATTTGCAGCAACTCGACGACCAAGGCGAAGCCCATCGGGAGATAGATATACGCTTTGGCCACCTCGTGGTGCATGCCCTCGAGGAAGATCGTCACGCCGATGGTGACCAAGAAAGCGAGCGCGAGGATCTTGAGCGAAGGACGGCTCAGGATGAAATCGCCGATAGGTTTGGCAAAGGCGAGGAT
>JBAXCT010000366.1:0-2071 GCA_037141375.1 Chthoniobacterales bacterium
TCTACTCGCCGCCACTCTTGCCGACCCGGCAGCGGGTCGTGTTGTGGGGGCCCGACAACCTGCCGCGGAAGGAAATCATGAACTCGCGCGACATCCCCGGGTTCGACGAGGCCCAGAGGCGTCGGATTTGGAGTGACTCGTTGACCCGTCGGTCGAGATGCGAAGTGATTCCGCGTCGGCTCCTAGCAGGCCGTGGATAAAGTGAGTTTTTGGCGCCGCGAAGGGCCGATCACGCCGCTGCAGTCGATCGACCAGTTACGGCGCCATATCCGACCGACCGGCCCAATAGGTTTTCAATCGCCGATATCAGGCGACCAAAGTGAGTCCAGGCAAGCTGCAGAAGGGCGCGGAGCCCTTGCAAGGTCCTGGGAGACCCGATTCCGCAGATCAATCGCATGATCGTCGAGAGATTCCTCGCCGCGGCCACCATGAGATGCCGCTTGGTCACACTTTGGAGCCCGCGAAGCCAAGTGCGCCTGGCTCCCCCGGTATCGCAGACATGAGCGAACGATCGTTCGACCAGCTCGCTGCGTGCTCGCGACAGCGCCTTGCCATGTTCACTTTTGGCACGCCGTCGTGCGTTGTAGACAGCCTTCTTTTCGCTCGGATCTTTGTCCGCCCATCGTCGTGGTGTCGGGCTGGCTCGTTCGGGAATGTATGTCTGCATGCCGAACTCAACTGCCTGCATCACGACCTTCGTGGAGTGATAGCCCTTGTCGGCAACAATCGCGTTGACCTCGCCCTCGCATCCAGCTTCCTCGAGATTGACCGCCGCGTCGATCGCCGTGTCGATCACCGTTGCCGTGTCCGCGGCGTTCCCGGGATGCACCGTCGCAGAGACGATGAGATCGCTTTCAAGATCCACCGCGTGCTCGGCTTTGTAGGCCATGCGCGTTGCCCCGTTCTTCATCCGCGTAATGCGGGAATCCGGATCGCTTGGGCTTTCCCAGTCATCGTTGGAGACCTTTTTTCCCCGACGTTTCCGGTCGAATTGCCGAAGCTCTGCGTCCGTTGGATCATTCAGGCCCGCCTTTTTTGCGAGCTTCTTCGTGTAGTCCTTCCAGCCTTTGCCCGAATCCTTGCGGACGATCGACTTCATCGAGGCGTTGGCTTGGATCGTTGTCGAGTCGATGCCCAGCTTCTCACCCCACAGCAGCCCCTTGTGAGCAGCAACGGAAAGGATGAAGCGGAAGACCTCGTCAAAAACTTCCTTCGGCAGCCGCTTGTGGGTCTTGCTCACCGACGAGTGATCGGGAACTTCTTCGGTCTGACCAAGTCCAAGGAACTCCGCCAGAGAGCGGCTGTCAGCGCATCGCCACGCGATGCTGCGGTGAGAGGACAAGCCCTCGAAGTAGCCCACGAAGGTCATCCGAAAGAAAACGCCCGGCGGAATCGAGGGACGGCCCATAACTCCCGAGTAAAACGGGACGCACAGAGCCTCCACAAACGAATCGAAGTCGTTTTCAGCAAGGAGCCGGTTCAACGCCGCGTAGAACGGGTGGCCGGGAGACTGCGGCAGATCAGAGGCCGCGACGAAGGCCTCCAATTGCCGCTCCCGTTTCCGTTTCCCAAGAGCCATACGTCCCTCCTTGGCTGGCGAGCCTCATTGGCAAGAAGTCGATTGCCGCAGTGTAGCGCCCCCTCCGCGATTGTGAAGACGACTTTTTCCACAGCCTGTTAGCCCCCCCGAACTCGGGCCAACATATCGTTGGCTCCTTGATGCACGAGGTCGGCCGCCACCCGGCAGCCCAAGTTTGCGGCCGATTCCCTTTCATTTGCCACAGCCTCCGCGATAATCCGGTTGATTTCTCCCGCCGTTTCCTCCAGCACGCAGGCGCCCAGTTCCAGCCGACCGTCGGCGGTATCGCGTGCCCAGGCGCCAATCGGGGCGAGGCACCCACCAGCCAACGCTGCCAGGCAACTGCGTTCGGCCAGCACGGCCCGGTGGCTGGCCGCATCATCCAGAGGCATGATCGCCCGGCGCACCGGCAAGTCATCCTCGCGCACCTGAATCACCAGTGCTCCCTGCGCCACGGCAGGCCAGAAGGGATCGGGCTGGAGCGTCTGCGTG
>JBAXCT010000367.1:0-2062 GCA_037141375.1 Chthoniobacterales bacterium
GTCCATCACGCCATCATCCTGGAGTTCGACGGGCAGAGCCATCGCGTCAAAAAGGCCGCCAGGTCCGCCGAGAAGGCCGCCGCGGAGTAGGCCCCCATCCGCGCCCGCGGTAGCCTTGGCTCCGGTCGGGGCCGGCGTCCGCCTGCGGCGGACTCCGGCCCCCTCCCTCCGCCAAGGCTACCGCGGATCCCCCCGGCGTCACCGCACCGCAAACACCGTGGGCCGCCATTGTCGCCGGGGGTCAATTCTAATTGTCGCTGCGGTCATTTTTAATTGTCGCTGGACAGCCAAGAGGTCGGAGAAAGAGAAGGGCGACCTCTTCGAGCATCTGGTTCGGGCGGTAGAAGTGGTGCAACTGCCGCTGCAGCGAGTTCATAAGAACGTGCTGGGATCGAGTTTCGACCCAGACGGCGGGGAGTTTGGCTGTTTAACCCTGTTTCCCGCGGCGGCCACTCGACAATCGACCAATGTATGCGCATATTTATGTGTGCGCACGACCATAGATCTGCCGGATCAACTGTTTCGGGAGGCGAAGTCCTTGGCTTTGCATCGCGGGACTTCCCTCAAGGAGTTTCTGACTGAAGCGACACGCCGGGCGCTCTCTACACAACTCGGGGCTGCTCCGAAAATGACTTCGCCGCCCATTGCGCGGGCTACAGCCGGCCGCATTCCCGCGCGTACCAACGAGGAACTTGCCTCCATCCTCGGCGGCGAAGACGCGCGCAAGGCGCGATGATCCAACTCGCCGATATCAACGTGGTCTTCGCTCTGCTCGTGGAGAACCACACACACCATCGGTCGGCTTGGAAATGGTGGGCACAAAGCGCAACGATTCGTCGGTGGCATGGTGCCTTCCTGTGAGGCTGGGAATCCTCAGACTGCTCACCAACAAGACGGCGATGCAAGGCGAGGTGGTAACTCCGACTGAAGCCCATGATGCCTGGGGCGCCTTTGCGCAAGATCCGCGCGTAACCGAAGTATCCACCTCCGGACCGTCGCATGAAATCACCCTCCGCCGTCTGATTCAAAATCGTGTAGCCACTCCCAATCTGTGGACAGATGCGTGGTTAGCATCTGCAGCGGAATCGTCTGCTATTGGATTTGTTTCTTTCGATACCGGCTTCCGCAGCTACGGGCTCGCGGGGTTCGAACTGCTCAAGGGCTGAGCCGCATACGGGCAATTTACCAATGGAGCGGCGGCCGGGCACGTCCGCCCTCCAGCAAACTCCTCTGCGTACTCTGCTCTCGTGGCGTGAGCACGGACCTTGGACAATAAAAAACCCTCCCCATGGAAAACCATGGGGAGGGAGGATTCTGGCAACGTCCTACTCTCGCACAACCTAGAGATGCACTACCATCGGGGCTGCAGCGTTTCACTTCCGTGTTCGGGATGGGAACGGGTGGTTCCACTGCGCTAGGATCACCAGAACTCGAGCCGCTGCTTTCGCGCGGACCGGTTTCTGCCGACCCAACTTGCCATTTTCAAAGAACTTTCGTTCGCTGACATCTGCATAGAGGCACCCACTTCAATTGGCTAGTAAAGTCATAAATTTCATGCCGAATAAATTCAGCAGAGGAAAAAAATGACCAAGCCGGACGAACATTAGTATTGCTGAGCTGAACACATTACTGTGCTTACACCCGCAACCTATCAACGTGGTGGTCTACCACGGTTCTTCAGGGAGAACTCATCTTGGGATAGGCTTGGCGCTTAGATGCTTTCAGCGCTTATCCTTTCCGAACATAGCTACCCAGCAATGCCCTTGACAGGACAACTGGAACACCAGCGGTTCGTCACACCCGGTCCTCTCGTACTAAGGTGTGAACCCCTCACTCTTCCTGCGCCCACAGCGGATAAGGACCGAACTGTCTCGCGACGTTCTGAACCCAGCTCGCGTACCACTTTAACCGGCGAACAGCCGGACCCTTGGGACCTTCTCCAGCCCCAGGATGTGATGAGCCGACATCGAGGTGCCAAACCGAGTCGTCGATATGAGCTCTTGGACTCGATCAGCCTGTTATCCCTAGCGTACCTTTTGTCCGTTGAGCGATGGCAATTCCA
>JBAXCT010000368.1:0-2049 GCA_037141375.1 Chthoniobacterales bacterium
CGGTCGCAAAACGTCATGACGAGTTGCATGTGGTGCTCGATGAGCAGCATGGTCACGGAAAAGTGGTCGCGCAACCAGCCGAGGAACTCGACCAGCTTGAGCGTTTCGGCCGAATTCATGCCGGCGGCCGGTTCATCGAGCAGGAGAAGCGACGGCTTGAGTGCCATGGCGCGCGCGATTTCCAGTCTGCGCTGCGAGCCGTAAGGCAGGCCGCCCGCCCTTTCCCGCGCGACTTCAGCGAGACCGAATTGCTCGAGCAGTTCCTCGCAAGCCCCGATCGTCTGCTTCTCCTCGCGGCGCGCCGATGGCAGTTGCACCATCGCGCCGGGCCACGAATAGCGCGAGCGGCTGTCGTAGGCGATCCGCACATTGTCGAGGACGGACAGGTCGCGGAAGAGGCGGATGTTCTGGAAGGTGCGGCCGATGCCGCGGCGCGCGATCTCATCGGGGCGCAGGCCGGTTATCGGTTTTCCGCGGAAAAGAATGTCGCCCTCCGTCGGCTTGTAGATGCCGGTGATGAGGTTGAAGGCGGTGGTCTTGCCGGCCCCGTTCGGCCCGATAATGCCGTGGGCGTGGCCTTCCGCGACCTCCAGCGAGAAATCCGATACGGCGGTCAGTCCGCCGAAGCGCTGCGTCACTCCCCGTGTCTGCAGGAGAGGTTGCGTGCTCACGATGACTTCTCCTTATCCGCGAATTCGCGACGCGGCACGAACCAGGACCACTCGCGCAGGCCCATGATGCCGCGCGGACGGAAGAGCATGAGCATGACGAGGAGAAGCGGCATGATGACCATGCGCCAAGTGCCGAGCGGTTGCAGGACCTGCGTGAGCACGGTGAAGACCGTCGCGCCGAGCACCGAACCGGCGATCGACCCGATGCCGCCGAGATAAACCATGACGAGAATCTCCGTCGACTTGACGATGTCAAATGAGCCCGGATTGATGAACTGCAGCTGGTGGGCGAACAGCGCACCGGCCACCCCACCGAAAAACGACGAGACGACGAACGCGACCAGCTTGGCCTTGCGCGTGTCGACGCCCATCGCCGTGGCGGCGATTTCGTCCTCCCTCACCGCGACGATGGCCCGGCCGAACCGGGAGTAGACGAGATTGCGGATGGCCCAGAGGGTGAGGATCGTCCACGCCGCGGTCCAAGGCAGCGACGTCTCATTGCCGATGCCCAAGAATCCGCGGGGTCCGCCGACATAGGAAATGTTTTCGATCCCGGATTTCACGATCATGAGGAAGGCGAGGGTGATGATGGCGAGGTAGTCGCCGCGTGTTTTGAACGAGAGCAGGCCGAGCAAAAATCCGACCACACCCGCTGCGAGTCCGCCGCTGATCACCGCGAGAGGAAACATCCACAGCGGATTGGCCCCGCCGAGCCATTTCACCGAGACGCAGGCCGATAGGTAGGCGCCGAGGGCCATGAACCCGGCGTGGCCGACGGAAAATTCCCCCATCCACCCGTTGACCAGATTGAGGCTGACGCAAAGAATAACATTGATGCCCAGCGTGATGAGGATGAAGCGGATGTAGTCGTCAACCAGTCCGAATTGCTCGATGGCAAAGCAGGACGCTAGGACCGCGGCAAGCAGGGCGAGGAGCAAGCCGCGCGAAGGAGGTCGATCCAAGCGCAGCATCAGACTTTCTGCACGGCGGGACGCCCGAGCAGCCCGTAGGGTTTGAAGATGAGGATGATGAGGAGCAGCGAGTAGGACACGAGGTCGCGGTAGGTCGAGGGCAAGACCGTCACGGTGAACACCTCGACCGCACCGAGCAGATAGCCGCCGAGCACCGCGCCGCGGACATTGCCGATGCCCCCGATAACCGCCGCCACGAAGGCCTTCCAGCCGACCAGCACGCCCATCGATGCGCCGATCACGGGGTAGGCCATGCCGTAGAGAACGCCCGCCGCGCCGCCGAGCGCGCCGCCGAGGGCGAAGGTCATGCTGATGATGGCGTTGGTCGGGATGCCCATGAGCGGCACGGTGATGCGATCCATCGAGATCGCGCGCATGGCCATCCCGTAGCGTGTTTTACGGATGAA
>JBAXCT010000369.1:0-2039 GCA_037141375.1 Chthoniobacterales bacterium
AGCGCTGCCTTTGCAAGGCAGATGTCAGGAGTTCGAATCTCCTAGGCTCCACAAGCTGTAACCGCAGATGAGCGGCTATTTACCAGCCGTATGGGCGGGGCCGAATTGTCGCCCGTGCCCACACTTTGCCCACACTCTGGGATCAGCAGGTCGTTGACCGCGACCCCGACCGCCTCGACGTCGGACCCGTACAAGTTGCCGTAGCGGTCCAAGGTCAGCCCCGCGGACTCGTGGCCCAGCATGTTCTGCAGCGCCATGATGTTGGCGCCCGCCTGGATTGCCAATGACGCCGCCGTGTGTCGCAGTTCGTGAAGTTTGAAATCGTACACGGTCTGCTCTCCAACGGCCCGGGGTGGGGGGACACGTTTCGCCACGAATGCGATCGCCGGGCACCCGCATCTGCTGCGCGGAACCGACGTTGCGGGCGAACTTCGGCACGCCCCGCTCGCCGGCCAGGGTGGCTCTCACATCCTCGAAGATCTTCGCGGCTTGGGCGTCCAATATCGCGGCCGGATCGAGCGCGGGGACGCGCAGGGCAGGGTCGACGCCTTCCCACTGGCGCTGCAACCTTGCCCGACGCTACGAGAAGCCACCACCGCAGCAGCGCGCCCGAGAGTGGTAGCTAGAGGGGGAGCATGCCTCTGACCAGCATGTATCGGCAAACACAGGCCTTGCCAACAAATGTCCCCCTGAAGCCAAAATTGTTTATCGCTAAAAAGTCACGACTCAAGGAGTGGGGGCGGCCGGCGAGCGCCCGTGTTTTGATGCCCCCCACCCGGGGTGATGCACTGTGCACGTGCTGCCGTCGCTCGGTGGGGTGTTTGGCAGGTTGGGCACGCTGTTAATCAGACGGTTGATCGTCGCCGTGCACTCACTGACCAGGTCATCGCGCCGATCTACCAGCGTGGTATCCCACCATGGCAGCGACGTCCTGTGCCCACATCGCCTCGTACTGGGCCTCGGTGGTCATGATCGCCGGGGTGTTCATGCCCAAGAAGTTCGTGGCGATCAGGTCCTCCAACTTGACCCGCGAGCCCGGGAGGACGCTGAAGTGGTAGTGATCCTCAACAACCGACTGGGCCGGAAGGTCGTCGTCGCCGCCGTTGTATTTGTCATCTCGTCCAAGCACAGGGCTGCCAGAGCTTGACGGGTAGTTCGGTTTGTTCTTGCCCAATCCGTGGGGCACCCTGTCGCGAAGCTTTCCAGTAGTCACGCTGGAGACATCTTTATCCAGCGGGTTGGAAATCGTAGGCGGCTTGGGATGGCCGGGCTTAGCGGAGGCCGGTGCGGCACCGATGATCCCACAAGCAATGGCACCAGCAAGAACGCTAGTGAAGACTAGGTGTCGTTTGCTCATCACTCGATAGTAGCTGGAAACAGGGTGTGGGCATATTTCCTACAACGTAACTGAGGTCATGACTCTCTCGGCCGGCTGCCAAGGGGGGTGTGGCCGGGAGCGTGGCGTCGACGGCTATCGCTGGTGCTGTCACTGATACGCGACGGTGCGCCATGCGCCGGGCATTCTCTTGGCTTACCGTCGAGTTGGGGAGATCCTCAATCGCGACGGGTGTTTTGGAATCAAAACCCGGTGAGCATTTGGCGATCAAAAGAGATAGCTAGCGCGCTACTGGGCGCTGTGGGGTGTTCGGTTTCAGAACTGTTTCCAGGGTCAGACACGGCGGGTTCAGACGGTTGCGGATCAGCCGACACTGTCGGAGCCAAACTGCGAAGCATGACGATTCCCCTGTTGAATAACCCAGGTGTCAGATCCCCGACCCTGGAAGTAGGCGCATCGCTTATCCGGGTTCTGGGGATGTGGCCGCGTGGCGCTGCCGTGAGCCCGGACACCCTGCGGGCGCTGTTCGCGACGACCGCCCACCCCCGTGCCCGCATTTTGCCCACCGGCACGGCATAACCGAGATGACTCGACATCACGTTCATGCTGGTGGATGGCTCATCACGCCCCCGGCCTGCACCGCAATTCGCCTTTGCAAGGCAGATGTCAGGAGTTCGAATCTCCTAGGCTCCACAGAACATTG
>JBAXCT010000370.1:0-2023 GCA_037141375.1 Chthoniobacterales bacterium
CGAAGACAAATTAGGCGGCTTAGGAAGGTGTCCCAGTCTTAGGTATATGCCTATGAGCGTCTCGCTCATGCGCGGCCGGACCGCCGGGTCGGGAATCTGCCAGTCTGATGGCGCGCTTCAGCCACCGTCCCAAGCGCATCGCCCGCCGCACCGAGAGCGAAAAGTTCGCCCGCAGCGTCATGCCTGCCGCCTATATGATTATGCCGGTCGGGTTGGCGCTCCTCCTCGCGGTTGCGCTGGGCTATCTGGTCTACGGCTCGTTCCAACTCCAGTTGCTCGTGCTGGGTCTCGCCGTCTTTGTTCTGCCCCTGCTCCTGACGCTTTATCGCGTCGTGCGCGGCCACTACAGCGAGGAACTCGACGAACCTTGAGGTGATCGCCTGCTGGGTGGAAAATGACGCTCTCGGCGCGGTTTTGATTGGCACGTCGTCCTCTAGACGCTATGGTTTCGGATTATGAGTCAGCACAGCAGTTTGAAGGGTCAGGGCGCCATCAAGGCCAAGCGCAACGTGCTCAAGCGTTTCGAGCGGGTGGAATTGCTCAAGAAGCGCGGCCAGTTCAAGGACGGCCAGAGCGTTATCGGCCTGAAAAAAACCAAGCCCGACGAGTGAGACCTTCTGCCGCAAAAGGCGGATTTCCGGACAGGCGGCCGCGGCCGCCTGTTTTTTTATGAACCAACCCATGCGCCTCAACCGCTACCTCGCCCTCTGCGGGCTGGGTTCGCGCCGCGCGTGCGAGGAGATCATCCTGCGCGGGGGCGTGCGGGTGAATGGCCGTCCGGTGCGAGAGTTGGCCACTGTGGTGCAACCCGGGGATACGGTCTTCGCGAAGGGGCGCGAGGTGCGCCCGGCGGAATCGCGTTACATGGTTTTACACAAACCTTCGGGGTGCCTCAGTTCGCGCCAGTCGCAGGGCGGCAAGCCGACTGTTTACGACTTCCTGCCGCGCGAGGCGGCCACCCTGCCGCATGTGGGGCGCCTCGATGCGGAGAGTGAAGGTTTGCTTCTGCTGAGCAACGATGGCGCTTTGGCCCAGGCCATCACTCATCCTTCGCGTCACGTGGAGAAGGAATATGAGGTGATCGTCGACCGGTCGTTTGATCCACAACTCGTGCCGAAGTTGCTCAAGGGCATCTATCTTGAGGAGGGGAGGGCCAAGGCTGCCCACGTGCAGATCGAAGGTGCAAACAAGCTGCGCGTGGTCCTCACCCAGGGCATCAACCGGCAGATCCGCCGCATGTTTGCCGCTCTCGATTACAAGGTGAAGCGCCTCACCCGTACGCGACTCGGCCCGCTCAAGCTCGGGCGTTTGCCGCGCGGAGCTTGGCGCGAATTGACGGCCCGCGAGGTGGATGCTCTGCGCGCCGCCGCCGGTGCCTCGCGCCGCGCCCGCTGATATTTCTCGTCGAGCATGCGGGCCGACCAGCCTCAAGCGGTGGCTGATCGTTGGGGGATGAGAGTTGAACCATAAGCTTTCAACACCCTTTCCCGGCTCAGAAGTGTGACGGCGTGCGATTCAAGAAGCGCCCGCGGCCGACGGTGCCGCAGAATGTTCCATCACGCACCGCGACTTCGCCCCGCACGGTGACCAGGGATGGTCGTCCCTCGATCTCCCAGCCTTCGAACGCGTTGTAATCGACGTTCTGTGTCTGGGTCTTGCACGAAAGGTTGCCGCGATATTGCGGATCGTAGATGACGAGGTCGGCATCGGCACCGGGCTGGATCACGCCCTTGCGCGGGTAGAGATCGAAGATTTTTGCCGCGTTGGTGCTGGCCACGGCGACGAGCTGCTGCAGGGTGAGGCGTCCGCGCTTGACTCCGTGGGTGTAGAGCAAGTTGATGCGGTCCTCGAGCGATGGGATGCCGTTGGGGATTTTGGTGAAGTCGTCCTTGCCCATCGGCTTCTGGCCTTGGAAATCAAACGGGGCGTGGTCCGTGCCGACGGTGTTAACCAATCCGCTGGCCAATGCATTCCAGAGCACATTCTGGTTCGACGCGTCGCGCAGGGGCGGGGACATGACGAA
>JBAXCT010000371.1:0-2015 GCA_037141375.1 Chthoniobacterales bacterium
GGAAAGAGATTTGTAGGGGCAAAAGAGGATAAAGATCCCTTTTGCAAGGACGTGAGAAAAGGGTATAGTGCAGTCGCCATGAAGCGAACCCTCATCACCGCCCTCCTCATTTCCGTCGCCCTCCCCATCCTCGGCACAGCCATCGCCGCAGATGCCATGGTCCCGGGCAATATTCGTGCAGTCAAAGTCGAGGGTACCGCTTGGCAAATTATCGGCTCCAAGGGATCGAAAGAGCGACTCAACGAAGGAGATTTTATCCGTCAGGGAAATGCCGTCGAAACAGCCGCCAACAGCACAGCCCTGCTGCTCTTCGAGAACGGTTCGACGATCAATCTGCAACCGGGCACAAAATTTTCGATTGAGGAATTCATGCTCGATCCGTTCGACACGCAAAAAGTCAACTACCAGAAACTCAAATCCGAACCCTCCCAGTCCATCACCAAAGTCAAAGTCAATGACGGAACCATCCTCTTCGACATCCCGAAGATGAACCGCTCCTCCACTTACGAGATGATCAACCCAGTAGGGACCGCAGGTATTCGCGGCACGGCGGGCTACCTCTCCGACAACGCGATGGGCGTCACGGAAGGCAATGTGCAGTTTAGCAACCAAAACGGAGAATCGCAGTCCTTCGGTGTCGGCCAAAGCACTGGCTTCGCGCCCAACGGCGGATTCACGCCGCCTCCCCAGAATTCGCAGCAGAACATGAATGCCGCGCAGCAGAATTCTCAGAACGTGAGCGGCAACTTGCCCGCAAACGCTTTTCAGGGTGCGCCCTCGCAATCCAACCAGAACTCAGGTGCAGCGGCTGAAGGCCTGAGCACCGAGCAAAAGGAGACACTCGAAAAAGCGGCTGAAAAGGGCGATAGCGCTCTCGTTGAAGCCGCCGCGCAACTGGCGCAGCAAGCGCCTGAATCAGCCGCCGCCATCGCCGCAGCGGCCACTGAAATATCGCCCAGCGCCGCGGTGGCAATCACCACCGCAGTTACCACGGCTGCCCCTCAGGCGGCGGCAAATATCGCCCAGAGCGTAGCCCAAGTTGCGCCGCAACAAGCGCCTGCCATTGCCGCGGCGGCAGCTGCCGTAGCTCCCGCCGCCGCCATAGCCATCGCGCAAAGCGTGGCCCAGGTCGCGCCGCAGCAGGCGGCGGCCATCGTCACAGCCGTGACCAGCGCCGCACCAAACGCCGATGCGGCTGCCGTTAGCAGCGCTGCCCAGCAAGGGGCAGATCAGTCCTCCTCCACCGGCGGTCAGACCCAAGGCGGCGGATCCACCGATGGTGGCACCGCGCCGCCGCCCGCAGCTGGAAACTCCGGATTCGGTGGTGGCGGCACCTCGGGCGGCGGAAACATCTACGGCAACTAGGATTCGCTTGTCTTCCATCGGTTCCATCTGATCGGTGGATCCAACTTCACTCAGCCATTTTGCAGTCCCGAGCGCGGGGTGATGACTCGGGCAAGCTCCGGAATCCTCGACTCGCCTTGGATCAAGGGGACGTCCGTTATCCGGTTGCCCTCACAGCAACGCGCAGGAAATTCAGGCGTTGAGAAATGCGCGGCCCGCGGCATCGGCTGCGCGGATGGCCTCCGACACCATCAGCGCGGTGACAGGGAAAGGTTCGTTGTTGGTCCATTCCCCCGGCGCGGTGGCGCGGGCAGAGACTTCGGCCAGCAGTTCATCGGAAAGATCCGCGCAGCCGATTTGCCCCAGCGTGACGGGCAGGCCGACCGAACAGCAGAAGCCGAGCACCTCGTCCACTTGCGCACGATCGGCCTTCTCGAGCATGAGTTGCACGAGGACACCGAACGCGACTTTCTCGCCGTGGAGGAAATCGTGCGTGCCGGGCGCGGCGGTTAGGCCGTTGTGCACCCCGTGGGATCCGGCAAGCCCGGCCGACTCGAAGCCCAAGCCGGAAAGCAAAGTGTTCGCCTCGATGATGCGTTCGACCGCGGGCGTCACATCGCCGTTTTTCGCCGCGCGGAGCGCCTCGGCGCCGTCGGCCAGCAGCGTGCGGT
>JBAXCT010000372.1:0-2010 GCA_037141375.1 Chthoniobacterales bacterium
TCACCCGAAGGGGAGTTCCGCGCCTGCGTCATCTGGCTGAAGCAAAAATGAAAACGTCCCCTCCGCGCCACATCTCCGTCGCTGCGTATTACTATCCCTGCACGCACCCGCATCCACGCTGGGACAAAGCGAAGTATCCGGGCTTCACCGAGTGGGATCTCGTCCGCAGCGCTCGCCCGAGGTTTTCCGGACACCAGCAACCCAGCCCTCCGCTCTGGGGATACGAGGACGAATCCGATCCACTGGTGATGGCCCGGAAGATCGACGCGGCAGCCGACCATGGGCTCGATGCGTTTATTTTTGATTGGTATTACTACAACGATGGACCCTATCTCGAGGGGGCGCTGGATAGGGGATTCCTCCAGGCCGCCAACAACGGCCGGATCCGGTTCGCTATCATGTGGGCGAACCACGACTGGTATGACATTCAGGGCTACAACCCGGCTGATTCCTGCAAGCTCCTCTATCCGGGCGCAGTCAATGAAGCGACCTGGGAGAAGATCACCGACCGGATGGTAGAAACGTATTTCGCGCACCCGAGCTATTGGAAGATCGAGGGGAAACCGTATTTTTCAATTTATGACATGTCGGTTTTTCTGGACAGCTTTGGCTCGGTCGAGCAGGCCCGGCTCGGGCTCGACCGCTTCCGGGAGAAGGTGGTGGCGGCGGGCCATCCGGGGCTGCACCTCAATGCCATCCTGTGGGGCGAGCCGAACCTGCCGGGCAGCCGGACGCCGACCGACTGGCCACGGCTCTGCCGCGATCTCGCGCTCGACAGCCTCACCGGCTACACGTGGGTCCACCACGGGGCGCTGAACGAGGCCACGTTTCCCACCTCCGACTACAACTGGGGCCGCGACCGCTACCTCGCGTTTCTTGATCACGCGATGACCTGCTATCCGGTGCCCTATTTTCCCAACACGACCGTCCACTGGGACAATTCGCCGCGCGCCCACGCCGACGCCTTCTGGGACAAACCCGCAGCCCATGTTGTGAATCCGGTCATGACCGGCAACACGCCCGCAGCCTTCAAGGAGGCGACGCGCCTGATCGCTAACCGCCTGATCGCCACCAAGAAACCTCAGCCCCATATCCTCACGGTCAACGCCTGGAACGAATGGCCGGAGGGCAGTTGCCTGGAACCGGGCGAGAAATTCGGGCTCGGCTATCTGGAGGCGCTCCGAGAGCTCTTTGGTCCGACCGGGGAAATTATTGCCTCTCCTTTACGTACACCCGCTGTCGCCGTATAAATCGGCAAGACGTAAACGCGCAGAGTTCCCCGTGAGCCTCAAGAGCACGCACACATACCATTTGAGCGAAGTCGGACTCTCCAGCAGCCGGCCGGCCCGTGTCTGGATCACGCCGATGGACCGGGACATCGGGATACACGATCACGACTTTCACGAGATCAGCTTCGTGCTTCAAGGGCGGGCGGACCATGTGACCGATGAGGGGACGTTCAAAATTTCGAGCGGCGACGTGATGGTCATCCAGCCCGGGCATCCTCACGGATATACCAATTTCCAGGAGCTTGTGCTGATCAATGTTTTTTATCTTCCCGAATGGCTCCTGGAGGATTTGAGCCTGCTTCTCGATGAAGGCGGCGTCGTCCCGCTCTTCTTCAGCTCCTCGCTTTTCCGTGCCCCGCTTTACAAGCCGACCCTGCAATTTCCGCTGCTCCCCGCCGATTGGTCGGAATTCACCCGCGAGCTCATGGAGCTTCAGCGCGAGCGGGATTGCCCCAAACCGTCGAAATTGCTCCTCAAATCCAGCATCTTCCGGCTCATGCGGATGATCGCGCGCTCGCTGCAGGCGCACGATCCGGATTTTGCGCAGTTCGGGCTTTCGCACGAGGTGTATCTGACCGCGCAGCATGTGGAGAAAATCCTCCGCGAGGAAAAGCCGTATTCCGAGGACGATTGCGCGCGCGCCGTCGGGAAGCCGCCGCTCGGGCATCGGAAGTCGTTCAAGGATCAGGCCGGCTGCACGCCGTATGAATACTACCACCAG
>JBAXCT010000373.1:0-2003 GCA_037141375.1 Chthoniobacterales bacterium
GATGGCGGCCATGGTGGTCATCTTGTCTTTGAAGATCTGGTCCCACTGCGAGAAGACCAGGTTGGAGCTGATCATGACGGGGCGGCGTTCGTAGCGTTCGGCCAGGAAGGTGAAGAGCACCTCCATTTCCTCCCGGTTCTGCTGGACGTAGCCGATGTCGTCGAGGATGACGACCTGGTAGCGGTCCAGTTTTTTGAGTTCGGCTTCCAGGCGCAGGTCGCGCTTGGCGGCGAGCAAGGCCCCGACGAGCTTGAAGGTCGGGCGGAAGAGCACGCGCATGCTGTGGCGCAGGATCAGCTCCCGGCCCAGAGCGGCCAGGAAGTGGGTCTTGCCTCTTCCCGGCAGTCCGAAGGCCAGGATGTTGGTCGAGCGGGAGACGAAGCCGCCTTCCAACAGCGCGGGCAGCTGCCGCTGGATTTTGGCTGGCAGCAGGGCCTGGTCGAGGTTGCCCAGCGTTTTGCCCTCCGGCAGACCGGACTCGGCCAGCAGACGCCCGATGCGGCGTTGTTCGCGGTCCGTTGCCTCGCTCTGGCAAAGATGTTCGAGCACGCGGCGGTGGCTCCAACCTTCCGCCTCGGCCCGCTGCATCGTCGCTTCGTAAAGCGCGGCCATGGTCGGAAGATGGAAGCCGCGCAGCAGCATCTCCACCGTTGTTCCCTCGTGGTCGGGCTTCATCGACCGCCTCCCAGAAGCCCGTCGTAGACCTGCAACGACACCGGCATGGCCTCGCGATGCCGGAACGCCCAGGCGAATCGCCGTTTACCAGATGATCGGGACGACTTTTGCGGCGGTGATGGCGCGGTCACGCGTGGCTAGGGGCAAGCGGTGATACATCGCGCTGGCGGCGATGACGCGATCGAACGGGTCCGAACCTGGCATCGTGAGATCCATGGCGAGCGCCGTAATATCCGCGTTCAGCGGCAGTGCCGGATAGTTTGCCTGCAGTTGGCGCAGATACTCACGCAATGGTAGCGCAAAAGATACGCGGCCTTTTTTAACCAGCATCGAAATCTCCAGCAGAGTGAGGTCCGAGATTACGGCCTCGCCCGTGCGGCATTGACGCAGGAGCGTGGCCGCTTCGGATCCCAAACGCGCGTCACCCTCCGCAGCCCAAAGAACCGCATGCGTATCGAGGAGCAACCTCACAGCGAGGCGTTCCAATCCTGGTCCTCACTGGTCGGGCGATCCAGATCGTCCGCCGAGTGGGTTAGCAACCCCCGCATCGCGCCGACCAACGACGCCGGTTGGCTCGGGTCCTTGGTCAGTTGAAGGTCGCCCTCCCTCGACCGGATGATCACCTTTTCGCCGGCCAGCGCAGCCCTGCGCAGGCGGGGAAACTCCCGAAGCAACTCAGTAACGCTGGCGTCCATATGAAGAAACTTGTTTGATAATTTGTCAAATGTCAAACTTACCCGAAGAAGCAGCCATTGGCGTCCTGCTCCACCAAGCGAAGCGTTTTCTCCAAGCTAAGCGCGTCCGGGTAGGGAACGTAGCGATGCCACTGGCCGTCATCCCGCATCCAGTAAATCTGCCACCTCTGGCGCGAGCGTACATAACGTATCCGGGTAATTGGGTTCTCTACCGTCTCCTCCGGACGGCACCAGTGCGGACGTATGAAAAATAAATCCAGCCTCTGATCTGTGAGCCACTGTCTTCCGAGGATTTGGTCGCGCAATTCGAGCGGCAGACGACGTTTGAACCAGAAATGCTGCTCGATGGTAAGCGTGTGCTCCGCGATTTCGAATTCGGTGAAGGGCATGTGTTTTCAGCACCAAGTATACCGGATGCCCCAAAGCTTTTCGATCCATCACGCGAGATGGGCGGACAGGGAGTTGCTCGCAACGTAGTCGGCGGTTCTGGCTCCGGTTGCCACATGCAAGGCAACCGGTATATCCCGAGGCGATCGCCCGCGGTTGCTCCTAGATTGTAACCGGCAATTTTTCGCGCAAAAGATTTTGACCCGACAACACAAAAGTAGAAAAAGAGAGTCATGACACGCCACC
>JBAXCT010000374.1:0-2002 GCA_037141375.1 Chthoniobacterales bacterium
ACCTTGAGCTTGAAAAGAACGCGCGCGCGCTCGACTGGAGGGGTTTCCGACCATTGCGGGAAGGCGTCGGCGGCGGCGCGCACGGCTTGGTCGACGACATCGGCTCCGCACAGCGGCGTCTCGGCGATGACCTCACCGATCGAAGGATTATGGACCGGAACGGTGGCGAGTCCGGAGACGTGCGTCCATTCGCCCCCGATGAAGAGAGGAACGGGAAGAAGTTTGCTCATAATTTTGTGAGTTGAGCCCTGTTACTTAAGCCGATTCCGTCCGCGCGCAAGGGCAAAACAGCGACGATATGGTCGAAAGAGTGGCTGCCCCCGTAAGGATTCGAAGCATGCGGCCGACTAAGCGGCAGGCAGTCACTTTGAGGTTGCAGCATCCGGCCTTGGACATCGTAGCAAGGCCATAACTCATACCAGACGACTTACGCACAGTGCCCTCAGAGTGCATGTTCCAAATTCGCCATCGCACGAAACACGCCTCTCACGCTCCTGCATCGGTTGGGCGGTGCCTCTGCTTTTTGACGTCCGATACGCGGGCTAGACCGCGAAAGCGAAACATCGCGAAAATATCTCCACTGCCTTGGCGACCGCAGTGCGATTGGCCGAAGACCTTTTGCTCCAAACCAACGAATATTGGCGAGGCTTCAAGCCGACCTTGTCGAGAGGCAGACGGATATATTTGCGTCCACCCTCTGCCGCCATGGCCACATCCGGCAGGGCCGCCGCATAGCGGTCCGTGCGTAGCAGGGCCAAGCAGGCATCAAAGCCAGGCAGACCGACCACCGCATCGATGTTGTCAGCTAGGAGAGGTTGCAAATGCTCGCGGATGCGACCCGCGGCTGGCAGGGCCGCCGGGAGCTGCCGCAAAGCCTGGTCAATTGTCAGGCGTTTGGCCGCAGCAAGAACCCGCGGGACATAGAGCGAGTAGGTCAGGCGACCGAGCGGGCGACTCGCCAGGCCCCGTGGCAAAGGCGAGTGATCGACCACGCAAAAGTCGAACCGGCTGGCTGCCACGGCCGGGACTAGGTCCGCGGAACGCTCCTGAAACAGATCGATGGCTGCACCCGGAACAAGGCTGGGGCGGAGCTGCGGAATGACCACGTGGTTGATGATGGTTCGCGATGCGGCGAGCGATAAACGGACGGGGCTTCCGGCGCAGGCCAACCGAAAATCCTCCATGGACTGGAAGCCGTCGCGGACCAAGGCAACCAGCCCGCGGCCGGACTCGGTCAGCACGATGCCTCGGCCACGTCTTGCCACCAGCTCGGTGCCGAAAAATTCGCCAAGTTCGCGAATCTGCCGGGAAAGCAAAGATTGCCGCACCGGGTCCGCCCTGGCGGCTTTGATGAGCGAGCCGGCCTCCGCGAAATCCAAGAGCGCCTGCAGCCTCTCCAGCGAGAGGCCGCCTTTGGAGAGAAGGCTCATACCTGACTATAGAGTAATGCATATGGATATCTCTTACAATGACGGATTATCCGGCCGGTTCGATAGTGGCGGTGTGATGAAGACAGACAACAAACCAACCTTCACCGTCCTAGTGGACGATAACTTCCACTTCATGGACGAAGACGAACGCTGGACCGCAGGCACTTACGACTCGCTGCGGGAGGCGCTGGAGAGATGTCTGCAGATGGTCGGCCAAGACCTGCTGCAAGGGCATCGGGCCACCATGGCGGCCGCAGACCTCTACGAAAGCTATACCATGATGGGCGACGATCCGTTTATACAGGGGCCGATGAAAACCATGTTCTCGGCATGGAATTACGCACAAGAACTGGCCACCTTCCTAGCTGGCAGAACGGAAGGCGCGGCACCTGCCGCGGAAGAGCCGTTTCGCGCAGCTTGGCTGGCCGACTTTCTGGCTTTGGAGAAAAGCGTGCCCGCCAACAAGGCCACACGGATGCTGGACGTTGTTCTGGAGTTCGGGGAAGAGGAGGCTGAGTGATGAAAAAGTGGGACATCATCGGCGACATCCACGGCCAGGCGAGCAAGCTCGA
>JBAXCT010000375.1:0-1990 GCA_037141375.1 Chthoniobacterales bacterium
CGCCATTTCCGCTGATGGAGAAACCCGTGCCGGCGAGGCCGACGGAGCTGACGGTCAGGTCCTGCCCGCCTTGGTTCTCGAGTTTGACCGTGTAGGTCGTGGTCTTGCCCACCAGCGGCGAGAAGAGATTGGCTGTCTCGCCATTGGTGCGGGTCGCGGCCGCCACCTTCACCGCGATCTGCGGTCCGACCGAGGCCGCGCTCTGCTGCTTGAGCACGATGTCGTCGATCAGGGCGCTCGCGTCCTGCGCTCCGACCGTGCGTTCCAGAGGCTGGATTTTGATCGACATCTTGCCGTTCGTACCACCCATCGCGGTGAGGTTGTTTGAGCTGGCACGGAAGGTGGCCTTGTAGGTGCTCCACTGGCCGAGGCGGGGTCCGACCTCATCGGTCAGGTCGACCGTGGCGAAAGTCGCCGTGTCATTGCCGTTCATGAACGACACCAAGGTCTGGCCGGCCTTGTAGTTCGGTTCGAACTTGGCTTGGAAAGTCAGGGTGAAGAAATCGCCATTGGTCTGGTTGAACGCGATGGCGTTCTGCATGAAGCCGGCGTAGGGAAGCCCGCTGAAGCCGGGGATGATTGCGCAGGGCGAATTGCTCACGCCCCACCCATCCGTCGATGCATAGGCCCCTTCAAAGAAGGTCCAGAAGGCGCCAGCGTCGACCGCGTTGCTGAAGCTCCCGTTGTTGAGCAGTTGCGAAGGGCTGTTGGCGGTCACGAAGCCGTTGGTGGCGGCATCAACCACCGTGAGTTGGACATCGTCCACCTCGACCCGGATATTGCTGGCACTGAGGTCGAAGCCGGGATTTTTGCGACCGTTGGCGGCCGGGACCGTCGGGCTGTTGTAGGCGACGTATCCGGTGGTTCCAAAGCGGTTGAAGCCGCTCAACTCGACGAGGACGCTGTAGGCCGCCGCGTTGGTGGGGAAGGTGTAGGACGTTCCGCTTGCCGTAGTAAGTCCCGCGGTATCAAAAGTTCCCCCGATGGTTGTCCAGTCATTACCGGCCAGCAAGGTTGGTTCGAACATGATCCGCTTGTAGCCGCCGGGTACCAAGCCCGGGTTGTCTCCGCTGGCCTGCAGTTTGAGGATGACCACCGCTCCATTGGGTGAGGGCATGCCGCGGGCCCGCACCTTGGCCGTGAGTTTAACTTTGGCTAGGTTCGTCGTCCCGAACCCTCCCGCGGTGTAGAGGCTGTTGATGGTTCCCAGCGTTGTGTTGGCGGCCCACCCACCGTAGTAGGTGTTGCTATTGACCGCGGAGGCATTGGGCGCCAGCACAAGGTAGCCGTTGGTCGGTGCGGTCGGAAAGTTCGTGTTCCAGTTGGTGCTTGGATTCAGCGTGTAAACCCCTGCTCCCGGCACGCCCGTCAGGGCGGTGGAACCCCACGCAGGGTAGGCCTCGTTGGTATTGTTGAAGGTGAAGCTGAGCAGCGTGTTCGTGGTTGCGCCGAACGACATCCCGGTGCCGGCGACCAAGGCCAGGCTCAGCAGAAGCAGTCGGGTGAAACGGGGGGAGGGGTTATTCATATGTTTAAAACGTGTGTTTGGATTGCGGGGCAGAGCTTAACTTTCGTTACTCTTAATACTTAAGACCTCTTCAGGGGGAGAAAAGTTCAAAAAACGTTACTCTCTGTTTTCCGCCTGTCAAGCGACGGGGAGGTTCAGCTTGTGCGCCAAGTTGCTACCCGGCTTGCTCTGGGGTGTTGCTTGTGGCTAATCTGCCATCTTGCAGCACGCGGGGGGTATAGCTCAGTTGGTAGAGCGTCTCGTTCGCAATGAGAAGGCCAGGGGTTCGAATCCCCTTACCTCCAGTCTGCCGAAGGCAGCATGAAGCACTGCAGGGGATGAGAACGAAGTTCGACCGGCCGCGTTTTGCGTCAGCAAAACGAGTGAAGGCTGACGAAGTCATTCTCCGGAGGTCGCCACAGGCGACCAATCCCCTTACCTCCAGTCTGCCGAAGGCAGCATGAAGCACTGCAGGGGATGAGA
>JBAXCT010000376.1:0-1970 GCA_037141375.1 Chthoniobacterales bacterium
CGTCGGGACGGCGCACGGTCATGTCCGGATGCGTGCCGGGATTGGAGAGGTCGAAAGGTATCGACCCGCAGACTTCATCGTGGACCGTGACGGTTTCGCGCGGCGAGCGAAAGCGCAGGGTGCCCGCGTCTTCGTAGATCATTCCCTTGTCCTGCAGTATTTTCAGGTACCGTTCGTAGATAGATCCGCGCTCGCTCTGGTAATATGGCCCGTATTCCCCGCCCTTGCCCGCGCCTTCATCCCACTCCAGTCCGAGCCAGCGGAGTCCGTCGTAAATGCCGCGCATGGCTTCCTCGTTGTGCCTTTCGCGGTCGGTATCCTCGATGCGCCGGACGAAGGTGCCTCCGGTGTGGCGGGCGTGGAGCCAATTGAAGAGGGCGGTGCGGGCGCCGCCGACATGGAGAAATCCGGTGGGCGAAGGGGCAAAGCGGACGCGGACGTTTGATGACATAAATGCGGGGCGCGGATGCGCGATCAGTTCTGCGAGTCGAGCCGGCGGGGAGACGGCACGGCGTAGTCGCTCATGATGCGGGCCTCCTCGGCCTTGCTGCCCTCCACGTCGAGGACAACGCTTCCCGGATCCTCAGCCAGCTTGATGCGGTGGAAGCTGTCGCTCGGATGATCCAGCGCATCGGCCAGATCCTTCAGGCTGCCGATCTTTTTTCCGTTCACCTCATCGACCACCTCGAAGTGGAGACGATCGTAGCCGATGCTGTCGGGACCGCTGAGCACATCGCTGATGAAGACGATGCGCTGGCGACCCTCGGGAGCTTCGCTCTGATAGCGGTCGAGATAGACGAGGTTGAGCGGGGCTTCCTCCGACCAGTTGGAGCCCCATTCGCGCAGGAACTGGCGGGAGAGCTCGGAGAAAACGATGCCGCCGGCCACGATGTAGTCCGGCTCGCGGTCGAAAATATAGGGCTGGCTGACCATCTTGGATCTATCGCGAGGGGCCACCGTGCCCTCGAGAGTGATCTCCGCCCCGTCCCGCCAGATACCGATCGGAATTTTTTGCCCGGATTGCAGAACCGTCGAAATATAGTGGGCGAGGGAAATCTTGCCGAAGCGTTCGTCCTCGTAGTTGCCGTCCTGATCGATGGCCAAACCGTCCACGCTGAGCAGCACGTCACCCACTTTGATCCCTGCGCCGTCGGCGGGGGATCCGGGCAAGACTTTGGTAACATAAGCGCCGCCCTTGCCGTCCGGCAGCTTCGCGTAGCGCCTCAGCTGAGGGTCTCGCGTGTCGGCGAAGGTGAGTCCGGCGCGCGAAAATCCGGTGTAGGGCGGGTGATCCACCGCTTGGAGGAAATGCTCGATGACCGGGGCCGGGACGACGTCCGCGGTCTGCGTCATCGGCTGGTAGCGCATGACTAATCCGACCAACCGCCCGTCTTTGAATGCCGGCACGGTGAAGCTGTTTTCGCGCGACTGCAGCGGGAGGCTCAGCTTGAAGACAAGAAACGCGTTCTCGTCGACCGGGTAAGGCCCGACCTCGATCGTGGTGATGGTGGCCGGGGTGATGACGGGTCGGCCGTTAGGTTCCAGCTGCATGACTTCGACGTGGTCGCCGACCGCGGCGGATTCGTCGAGGCGTGCGCCGGGTATGCTCTGGAGGAATTCCGCGGCGGGCGCGGCGAGCAGCGCAAGATTGGCATCGTAGTCGACGGCTTCGACTTTGGCCGGTGACTTGAGGGCGGTGTCGGGCTTTTCGAGTTCGATGTAGGTGTGATTGGCGACGAGTTCTGCCGTGACGAGAATGCGGCCATCCATGAGGACCACGCCCAGCCCCTGACGTAGCGAGCGGTTGTTCTTGCGCCAAGGTTGGGTGAAGCTCGAGGCTTGGCTGGCCACGTTGACACGCACGACGGGCGGTTGCGCTTTGGCCGAGGGGACGTAGGCCTTGGGAGCAGGTGGTTGTGGCGTTGGGGTGCTGGCCGGTGGCTGAGCGGGCGAATCCGGCGAGGTGGGGG
>JBAXCT010000377.1:0-1968 GCA_037141375.1 Chthoniobacterales bacterium
CAATCCGGATCTGTACTGGGAAAAGTGGTGCTGTTTCGGACCGCTTGATCAACGCATCGAGAAGGCAGCTTTCATCAGCCGCTGTATGGTGGCCTGATCTTCCGTCTTGAGTTGGATGTTCTTGGGCGCTTCGTCATGTACACAGCGGCCAAGGTTTTCGGATGTAGCGGACTGCGCTGATGAGGAAGTTTCGTTTTCCAGACGGAAAATACTTCTGCCCTCCTTGATGGTTTCGACAACCTTAATGTTTTTGATATCCATCGCGTCCACCTTGAGCGGATTGCGGTCGAGGACGACGAAGTCCGCTAGTTTGCCTGGCTCCAATGTTCCTTTGCTTTTCTCTTCTTTGATTTGGTAGGCCGCGTGCGCGGTCACGGCACGCAGTGCTTCATACGGGCTGATGCGCTGCCCTGCGCCCACAATGCGACCGCTCAACGTGACGCGATTCACAGCCGACCAGACGGCGGGCAAAATGGCCGGCGGGGTGATTGGCGCATCATGCGATATGGTGAACGGCATGTGCGCCTTGACCATTGATCCGGTGGCGTTTGCATTCTCCGAACGCTCCTTTCCCCATAGCGGTTCAATTTCGTCTCCCTGCATGTAAAGCGAATAGGAAAGAAAACTCGGAATGCCGCCAACTTTCTTGATTCGCTCAAGCTGGTCGGGTCGCAGATATCCCGCGTGGACGAAGACGGGACGATGGTCACTCATACCGTGTTTTTCGATCGCTGCCTCGATGGCGCTCAACGCTTGCTCCGACGCTTCGTCACCCATCACATGCATGTTGATCTGCATGTTGCTCGTCCAATATTTGTCGAAGAATTGGAAGATCATCTGGTCGGAGATCTGACCGTAGCCCTTGTACCCGTGCTCACGTCCCAGGGGCGGTTGGGCAAAGGGTTGCGACATCCAGGCCATGACGGGATTCCCGTCCAACCAGAACTTGATTCCGCCGAGGCGCACGCGGTTGATGTAGCGCTTGTCGACATCAGGTCGGTCGGCGAGGATTTTGCCCGCTGTGCCACCCGCGGCGCCGGCGTAAGCGTCGCTCACGCCATAAGCCCGGCTGATCACGTCCTCGGTCGATGACTCCTTGGCAAAAACAACCAGATCTATCGGAAGAAGTTCGTGGTCGATCGCATTTTCGACAATCGAAATATCATCGGCACCGAGACCGAGACCGCACTCCATCGCGGTGGTCTGACCGTTGCTGGCCCATATCTTCGCCGCACCAGTGATCACCCTTGCGGCAGCTTCCCCGGTGAAGGGTGGACGCTTATTGCGCACATCGATTAGCGCGGTTTCCTCCATAGGCCCAGATGGCATGTCCGATCTTTTTTCGCGGCTATATTCGCCACCTTCCGGATCGGCGGTTTTCTCGTTGATCCCGAGCAACTTCATCAGCGCATGATTCATCGATCCACCGTGGCCGGAGGAATGCACAACCAACACGGGTTGCTCCTCCGAGATTTCGTCCAACTCATCGGCTGTGGGATGCCGTTGCTCGGTCATTTTGAGCGGTGCGTAGCCCATGCCAACAATCCAGGTGCCGGCCGCTACTTTCTCTGCATGCTGCTTCATGCGCTGCACAAGTTCCGGAATGTCTTTCACGCCAGAGAGCGACTGGTCCATTAGATTCTTTCCGAAGTAGACCATGTGGCCATGCGCATCAATGAACCCGGGAAGCAGCGTCTTGCCACCGAGATCGGTCTGCCTTGCCCCCTCACCTGCCACCTTGATCGCTTCCTCCTTAGATCCGACAAACTCGATCTTCCCGTCCCGCACGGCTAGAGCCTCAGCATACAAGGTTTCCTCTCCAGCCATAGTGATGATGTCACCGCCGAAATAGACATCCGTCGATGCACGACTGGACTGCAGAGGGCAAATCAGGAGACAACAAAGGACAAGAAGGTGGCGTGTCATGACTCTCTTTTTCTACTTTTGTGTTGTCGGGTCAAAATCTTT
>JBAXCT010000378.1:0-1967 GCA_037141375.1 Chthoniobacterales bacterium
ATCAGGTAGGTGTGATTTTGCCGGGTGTAGGCGCCGCCCAGTTGGCGGAGAAAAGCGATCAGGATCATGAGTACGCCGATGGCGACGTGCGCTCCGTGGAATCCGGTGAGTAGAAAAAAGGAGGATCCGTAGGCACCGCCTTTATTGAACCAAAGTCCTTCATGATGCAGGTGCGTCCACTCGAAGCCCTGGATGACAAGGAAGGTCGCACCGAGCAGAACCGTGACCCCGAGCCAGAACAGGCCTTTCTTTCCCTTCTTCACCGCGCCCTCGGCGAAGTGGTAGGTGAAGCTGCTTGTAATGAGGAAGATCGTGTTGATGCCGGTCAGCATGATCGGCAGCTTCGGATACTCGGGCAGAGGCGGCCACGCAGCCGAACTGAGGCGCAGCACGATATAGCCGCCGATGAGCCCAGCGAAGAGCATTGCCTCGGAGGCGAGGAAGATGGTCATGCCGAAAATAGCCAAGCGCGGCGGGGCATGGGTTTCGTCGTGGGCGGCAACGGTTGCGGTGGTCATGGAGCGGGTAGTTTTACAGGTTCAGGAGCAGAATTTCCATAAAATCACGGCAGCACAGAGCAGAACGGCAAAAATGGCCATGGTGGCAAGCATGCACCGGTTGGCCCGCCGGGTCTTGGCGTCGGGAGGCTTCATCGGGCGAGGACCATAAGGCCGAGCAGGAGCGGCAGATAGACGATCGAGCCAAGAAAAAGAGCCCGGGCGGCGGGAACAGACCCGCCACTGAGAGCAAAGCGCCCGGCAAGGACGACAAAGGCCGCCCCGAGCAGCAGGGCCCCGTAGAAATACACGGTCGAGTATCCAAAAAAGACCGTCGGAAGCAAACTCACCGCCAGCAGCGCGAGCGAGTAAACGACCGCCTGACGCCCAGTCAGCACGCCGGAATCGTCGCCTTCGCTCAGCATGCGGAACCCGGCCTGCGCGTAATCCATGCGGTAGAGCCACGCGATGGCGAGGAAGTGCGGCATCTGCCACAGAAACAAAATGACAAACAAAGTCATCCCCTCTGCATTGATCGATCCGCGCGCGGCGGTCCAACCAATCAGCGGAGGCAAAGCCCCCGGCACCGCGCCGATGATGGTGTTGAGCGTGGTGACGCGTTTCAGCGGGGTGTAGATGAGGATGTAAAAAACAATCGTGGCGGCCGCGAGGGCGGCTGAAAGCAAATTGGCGAATAGCGCAAGACAAGCCACGCCGGTGAGCGAAAGCGCCAGACCCGCGAGCAGCGCATCCGACGAAGCCAATCGCCCGGCTGGCAAGGGGCGTTCGCGCGTGCGCTTCATGCGCGCATCATGCTCGCTCTCCCACCATTGATTAAGCGCGGCAGCACCAGCGGCACTCAGCGCCGTACCCGCGACCGTGGCGACAAGCAGAAGGTAGGTCCACGGTCCCTCGACGCCGAGCGCGAATCCGGTCATGGCCGTGGCGAGCGTGAGAAGACTGAGCCGCGCCTTGACCAGTTCGGCAAAGTCGGCTGCGGCCGAACGGGCGGTGTTTTCAGCAAGACTCTTCATCAGGCGGCAAGCAGGGGCCTTTCCCGCCGCAGTTCCGCGGCGCGTGGAGAGAAGGCTGCGAGAAGAAAACATTGGGTTGCTCCCAAAAACAAGGCCAGCGCGCCGACCGCCACGTGCGCCGTGGTGACATCGGCCGCCTTGCCCGAAAAAACCGTCCAAGCCCCGAGGCCGATCTGGGTCAGAAGGATCACCACCCACCAGCGCGAGGCGAGACGGGCGCCCATGGCTGCACGGCGCGCGTGCCAAGCATAGGCGCACACCCCTGCGAAAATGACGAACGCCATGGCCCGGTGGAGCATGTGGACATGAATGTTCGCGACGGTGGTGGGGAATTCTCCTGCGGCGACTCGCTGCACGTTGATGGCTGAGAGTTGCTCCTGGTTGATCATCGGCCACAGTTGGCCGTAGGCCAGAGGAAAGTCCGGCACAGCCAGAC
>JBAXCT010000379.1:0-1960 GCA_037141375.1 Chthoniobacterales bacterium
GGCCGCATGCACCACATCAAACTCAGCATGGAACACGCCGGAACACATCAAGATGTCAACCAAACTCTGGGCAGACCCCAACTAGGAAACTCCAGCTAGCTGATTGTTGTCGCCAAACATCATCAACCAAGGAATCACGTCATGATCAATTACACCTATTCTGCAACAACACCAACCCTTGGGCACTAGGTTGGATAAATGAATTCAGCAGCGGGTCTGTCCGTCTCAAGCGCAAAGAGAATTGGCTTGATCGCCGCTGTCAGCATCGGAGTTGGCGGCATGATCGGCGCGGGTATCTTCTCGATCCTCGGCGTGGTCGCAAGTATCTCTGGCGCCGCAATGTGGATCTCGTTCCTTATCGGCGGGATCGTGGCTTCGTTTTCTGCCTACTCCTACGTCAAGCTGGGTCAAACCTTTCCCAGCGTTGGCGGCGCTGTCACCTTCATGGTCAAAGGATGGGGTGACAACAAGAAGGCAGGCACGTTTAACGTGTTCCAGTACTTGGCCTACGTCATCGCAATTGCGCTGTACGCCACCGGCTTCGCCGCCTACGCACAGGGCTTCTGGGACATTCCTACCCAGTTCTTTGCGATTGGCGTCATCCTCGTATTCACCCTCATCAACTTCGTTGGCAGTCGGTTGATGGGACGCGCAGAGTCGGCCATCGTCATTACCAAAGTTGCGATCCTCATCGTCTTCATCGTTGCGGCCGTCGTCACGTTCACTCCGCAGAGCAGCGATAACCTCTCGCCAGCGAATTGGAGTGGCCCGACCGCGATGATCGTGGGAGCGGGTGTCCTCTTCGTAGGTTACGAGGGTTTTGGTCTGATCACAAATGCCGCGGCCAACATGGCCAAGCCCATCAAAGAGATCCCACGCGCAATCTGGATCAGTCTTGGCATCGTGGTGGCGATCTACCTGGCGGTTTCTATCGGGGTCGTAGGCCAAGTGCCACTCTCCGAGTTGAAGACTCTGGGTGATTCCGCCCTCGCCGTCGCTGCGGAACCGGCACTGGGCCATTTCGGATTTGTGCTTATCTCGATCGCAGCGCTGCTGTCCACGGCGTCAGCTGTCAACGCAACATTGTTTGGATCTGCCAACGTCGCCTACCAGATCGCGAAGAATGGTGGGTTGCCCCCCGCATTCGACAAGCAGCTCTGGGGTAAGGATGCAGAGGGTCTCTTCATCACCGCAGCTCTTGTGATCTTCTTCGTGTTGGTGTTCCCCCTCAGCGCCGTGGCATCGATGGGCTCAGCCGGCTTCCTGCTCGTATATGCGGCCGTGAACGTCGGTCATTTGCGGATCCGATCCCAAACTGGTGCCAAGGCGTGGCCAATATACTCCGCAATCGGTCTTTGCATGGTTCTTTTTCTCTTCTTGTTCGGCTACATGGTCATGGAACAACGTCTATCAGCAATCGCAATGGTGGTCACGTTCCTACTCTCTTGGCTCATCGAAACGTGGTGGCGCGGCCGCACCCACAGATCATTCAAACAACTGCTTGACGAAGTGGAGAACCGACCAAAAGCAGTCTCCGGATCGTAGGTGTTGATCGACGATAGATCATCAATACCTACGCGACATCTGCCTGAGTGTGTGATCGCTGGCGCTGCTGGCGAGCAGTCGGACACTTCCGAATCCGCCCCCGGCCTGCCGACAGTTCTGCTCATGGATTCGGTACGGCGCCTTCACCGTGATGGTTCACTCCCAGAGAACATTGGAATCGCCGGTGTTTCGATCGCATGGGTGCGCGAACCCCGATTACGTCGCCCTGACTCAGGGAAAGGGCCACGACATTCATATCTGGACCGTTGATTCCTCGGCGGACGTGACGTTTCTCGCAGCGCCTGGAGTGGATGCCGTTATCAGCAATCGACCGCGCATGGTGCGCTCGGTCCTGCAGGAGGTGGGGGCTTCCGGCTGATTGGTGCCCAATGCCGTTAGTCAGGCGGTCGCGAGC
>JBAXCT010000380.1:0-1945 GCA_037141375.1 Chthoniobacterales bacterium
AGGAGCAGATTGCCGAGGTCGCCCTTCGGATCGACGATGAGCGCGGGAATACCATCCATCGCGGCCTCCTCGAGCAAAGCCAAACACAGGCCGGTCTTGCCGCTGCCTGTCATGCCGACGCATACGCCGTGCGTGGTCAGGCTGCTCGAGTCGTAAAGCACAAGGTCATCGGTTGGCTTGCCGTCCGTTTCGACTTGGCGGCCGAGGTAAAACTGTCCGAGTTTTTCGTAGATTTCGGGAGACATGGGAAAGAGCAGACAAGCGGAAAACCTGAAAATCTGAAAGCGGAAAACTGGTGGCCTGCGACGCCGCGCCGCATCTTGTATCATTCCTCCTGCCCGGGTGATGTGCTAATTGATTGGTCATGAGAATCCTTCCCCGCAGCCACGCACGGCATTGGCTCGTTGTTCTCCTGCTGCTTTGGGCGACCCTTGCCTATCTCGTGGCACCCGAGGTCTGGAGGCTGGTTTATCGGGTCGATAGCGCGCTCGCGGCGGGACCGCGCGTCACGCGGACGGCGGATGGCCATCCCGGGGACCCGATCAACATTGCACTGGAAGGAACCGAAGAGCAGGTGATCCGTGCCGTGACTTCAGCCGGTTGGTATCCGGCGGACCCGATCACGCTGGACACCAGTGCGCGCATTGTGGCGGATTCGGTGTTTCGCAGGCCCGACGAAGAGGCGCCGGTGAGCAGCTTGTATCTCTTCGGCCGAAAGGAGGATCTGGCCTTTGAATTGCCGGTGGGTCACAGCCCACTTCAACGCCATCACGTCCGCCTCTGGAAATGGGCCGAAACGCATCTCGGCCGCGAGGTTTGGTTTGGTTCGGCTTCGTTCGATGAGCGGGTCGGACTCAGTTACACCACCGGCGAGGTGACGCATCACGTCAGGCCGGACGTCGACGCGGAGCGCGACTTGATCATGCAGGGGCTGAAGCGCTCGGGGTGGGCGGGCGAAGAATACTTCATTGATGGCTTTCATCAGCGGTCCGAGGGGCGCAATGGAGGTGGCGACCTGTGGCGTACCGATCGGCGACTGGGAGTGGTCGTTCTTTCGCCGCCGGGCGGGTCGACATCGACGGCAGATCCGCCGCCTGCTTGGTGAACAATTCCGTTGCCTTTTGGGGCTCAATTGCTTCTGATGGATGGTAGGTGCTTCCCCAAGGCTCCTCAATAAACCTCCGTATTGAGCCAAGGAGGATAGCTTCTATCGCCTCTACGACACCCGGATGGGTTCGGACGCTGCCAGTGGAGGCATTCTGCGCACCGGAGTGAACGGCGCTTATATCTACACGATCAAACGCGGCTTCGCCAAAAAGCCTGTCGTCTATGTGAGCATTTTCAGCGCGATGCGCTACTGCAACTGGTTGCACAATGGGGGACGTGCGGACAGCGATATGGAAGCGGGAGCTTACCGTCTCCTCGGCAATGTTCCGACCAACACCGACAAGCTCACGCGTAATGCTACTGCGAGGTATTACCTCCCCAATACAAACGAGTTCTACAAAGCGGCTTATTACGATTCTTCTTCGGTAGCGACCGCTACTTTTGATTATTGGAAGTTTGCCACACGCTCGGATTCTTTCAACGCCACAAGCAATGACTCCAATCTGGCGAACGTGGATTTCAGCAGTCTTGCCAGCTACTTCGGCACTTACGGTCAAAGTGGCAACGTGGGTTACGCCAACCCAGGTTCGGGCGCCAATGACCCCGCTCCGGAACCTACTGCGGCCAACTCGGGCGAACTGCTTGAGGAGTCGAATAACACCGATGACGAGTCTGCGACCAGGACCTTCCGTGTCGCCGCTGCCCTTGGAGTGGAGACTTTGCGCCCGCTGGCCGACCAAGACGGCGACGGCATGCCGAATGGCTGGGAATTGCTCAATGGTCTCGATCCTTTCGTCAATGACGCGGCCCTGGATGCGGACTCGGGCGGTCTGACCAA
>JBAXCT010000381.1:0-1931 GCA_037141375.1 Chthoniobacterales bacterium
GCGACCTGGGCCGAGTGATCTCACGGAGGCACAGAGGCACGGGGGGATTTAATTTTGAATGTTGAATGCAAAATAATGAATGGCGGAACGCGGCGGGGCCGCGGTGGCGGGCGGTGGCGGGAGGAGCTAGGCCAGGAGTCGGGAGACAGGAGACAGGTGACAGAGGCCGGAATCCGGATGCCGGAGAGGGGAGGGCGGAATCCGGTTTGCGGGGGAGCCGCCGAAGGGGTATGATCCCATATGACGGATGGATTACTCGAAAGTCATCACTATCGAAGCGGGCAAGCGCTCGGGCAAACCGTGCATCCGCGGTTTGCGCATCACCGTGCATGATGTGCTCGAGTATCTGGCTTCGGGCATGTCGCACGAGGACATCCTCCGCGACTTTCCTTATCTCACAGAGGAAGACATCCGCGCCTGTCTCGCTTACGCCGCAGACGCCGGGCGCCGCACGGCCCACGCCGTTGCCGCGTGAAACTGCTCTACGACGCGGAGCGTGAAAGTTTTTTGCGACTCCAGCGTGTTGCCGGCCGTCGCCCGCAATACCATTTGTCCCAAGCCATATGGCATGCTAATTGAAATCCATGACTGTTCTCGATCACAGCCCCGTTCATTCGGACCCCGAGGTCCTGGGAGGGACGCTCGTTTTTGTGGGAACACGCGTTCCCGCGCAAACCCTGCTCGACTATGTTTCTCGGGGCGGCTCGCTTGAGGAGTTCTTGGAGGATTTCCCGACGGTAAAGCGCCAAGACGCGATGGAGTTTTTGCAACTGGCCCGTGAAGAGCGTCATCCTTGACGAGAACATTCCTCGGAAGCTTGGAAGCCGGCTGCACGGCCACCGGGTGACCACGGTGCCCGAACAAGGGTGGGGAGGCGTGAAGAACGGGCGCCTTTTGGCTTTGATCGACGGGAGCTACGATGTGTTCGTCACCGCGGACAAAAACCTTCGCTATCAGCAAAACCTCGAGGGGAGAAAAATCTCCATCATCGAAGTCCCTTTTAACGATTCCGCAAAACTCCTCCCGCTGGCGCCGGAAATTCTTCTCGCAATCGAACAATCCCTTCCAGGCTCCTACATTGAAATAGCAGCACCGCCTTCCGGCGAATGATGCACAGCCGTGGCGGGTGACTGGCGGTCGGAGGAAGGGCAGGAGTCGGGGCGCTAGGGGACAGGGGCGGAATCCGGTTTGCGGGGGCAGAATTTCTTGGGTAATGTCTAGCCATGAGCACTGCGGTTCTTGAACTGAAGCAGAAGGTCGAGCGCCTCACTTCCGAGGAGCGCCATGAACTCATGCAGATTCTTGAGGACATCGAGGACAATGCCTTGGCCGACAAAGCGGAGGCCGAGGGCGGTTGGACCAAATTGGCTGATCTCAAGAAAGAACTCGGCCGGGCATGAGTTGGGAAGTCGTCTTCAGCGACGCCTCCAAGAAGTTTCTCAAAAAGCTCCGAGACGCGTCTCTGCTGGATCGTCTTTTGGCAGCGGCCGACAAACTGGCGACAAACCCTCGGTCTCCGGGCTGTCGCAAGTTGGCTGGAACATCTGACCGCTACCGAGTTCGCGTCGGCGATTACAGGATCGTCTACCGTATCGATGACGGAAAAGTGACCGTGCTTGTGCTGCTGATCGGTCACCGCCGCGACGTCTACGAAGGATAGAGTGGAGACAGAACGTGGGAAAACTGGCAGACGTCGGTATCGGTTGGTTGCCGCGGCGACCTGTTTGCCTTGGGGCTATCTGCGGTTCGCGGACTCTGCTGGCAGTGGACAGTAGACAGTGGGCAGAGGTCAGGAGACAGAGAACGGAGGTCAGAGGGCGGAACCCGGTTTGCGACAGCAGTTCGTGTGCGTTATAGTTCGGTCATGAGCACAGTCCAGGAAATCGAAGCCGCAGCAGAGCTGCTGCCGGCCGATAAGAAGGAGGAACTGC
>JBAXCT010000382.1:0-1928 GCA_037141375.1 Chthoniobacterales bacterium
ACCCCGGTGCGTACCTCGCCGTCGGCGACGCGTCGACGATCCTGGCGCGCGTCCAGGAGTTTCGCGACTCGGGCATCTCGAAGTTCGTGTTGCGCCCGATCGCGAGCGGGGGCGAGGACTTCATGGATCAGACTCGGCGGTTGATCGACACCGTGATCCCGTCGGTGCACGGACACTGAGCCTTGCAGGTTCACATCGGTCTGGTGAGAGCGTCGTTACGTCTCATACGCGCCAAGATGCGCGTAGAGCATGACGGTCCACAAAAAAATCTGAAAAAGGGATTGCATTTACTTCAGAGTGTCTATAGCAAGTCGCTTGCTACGCGCTCTTACCCGCGTAGCAAGCGACGGACCAATTCCGGACATCGCTCGCAGGCAACGTAGGAAAGGCAGGATCATCATGACAAACGCAGTTCAACAGGACAATGCCGGATCGGCGACATTTTTGGCTCAAGTAGTCGATGAGCTGCAGCATGCGACTGACGCAGATGCTCGTCAGGCGGCGCTGGAATCGCTCGCTACGACCTCTGGGGCTTTGATGTTCCCCTGCATCGTGTTCAAACAGGGTGGCCGTTTGAACATCGCCACTGCATTTCCACTGTCTTTCGTCGCACAGCACATCAAGCCCGAGCCGGCGCGAAAAGGTGGCGATCCCCGCGGTGCCACGAACCGCCCTTTGATGCCGGATCATGTTCGAAGCATTTACAACTATCTGAAAGAAAACCGTTCCCGATACATCCTGCCGCCCGTGACACTTAATGTCCGGCAGATTCCGCAAGTCCATGTGACACGAACAAATGCGGCAGTCCGCTCGGGATATTTGATCGTGCCGCACGAGACGGTCTTTTACGTCACCGACGGAATGCATCGCGTCGCCGCAATTGCGGGACACGACGCGGGAAAGAACCGAACTCCAGGGATCCTCGAAGGATATGAGGACGATCTCCAGGGTGATGGACTGGCGGTCGTAATTGTTGTCGAAGAAAGCATGCCGCAGATCCACCAGGATTTCGCCGATGCGGCGCATTCGAAGCCGATTCCGGCGAGTCTGCTGGCGGCGTACAACATGCGCGAACCGGTGAATCAGGTTCTGCACCAAGTCGTGGAGCAGTCGATTTTTCAAGGTCGCGTTGACGAAACGTCGAAGACTTTGTCGAAGCTCAGCCCGCACATGTTCTTGCTGAATCAGGTTCGGAGCCTCATCAAGGCTCTTTTGGTGGGTGACTATGCGGTCGCCGATACTGCGCTGGAGCGACAAGCATTGCTGCGTTTTCAGAAGGCCCCCGAGGCCCAGGCAGAGTTCACGAAGCGGACGCTTGAACTGCTAGATGTACTGTCCAAGAACATGGATCCGTGGGACAAAATCGCGCAGACGAAACCGAACACTGGGGCTGCCGAACGAATCCTCGATCTGCGTCCGAAGTATCTGAACCTCACGGCTTCCGGCCTCGGGATCATCGGGCAGGTGGCATTCGAAATTAACAAACGAGACGAAGGTGAACGAATTCGCCTGTACGAGGCTCTTGCAAAGCTCGATTGGAAACGGAACGCCCAGATGTGGCAGGGCACTGTTGTGCAGGGCGGCGACAAACTGGCGACGAATCGTTTCGCGGTCGATGGAGCGACGAAGGCTGTTAAGGACGCACTCGGACTGGCGGATTAACCCGCTGCTACGTGTTCTCATCCCTGTCCTGCGGGAGATGCAACTGGGCCGACGCACATGGTGCCGGCCCAGTTGCACTGGGCAGCGAGGTCGCGGAGGCAGCCGCCCTCTGGCATAGGCTGCGGGTATGACATCGATCTGGGCAGACAGTGTTGGTCGCAGTCTCGAGCAGGCGCTGGAGCTGCTGGCGGATGCGGTGCGGGACTGCTCGGATGAGCTGTGGGTGACGCCGCTGTGGCGGGTGCCGGATCCGGCAGCGGATCGCG
>JBAXCT010000383.1:0-1919 GCA_037141375.1 Chthoniobacterales bacterium
GCTGGCAGCGCGCGACCCTTCTTGGCTTGATCCCGGGCGATACCGCGAGCGTCTTCTGCCTTCGCTGCGGCCCGTGCGCGTTGTCCGCGCGCTGGAGCCCAAGCTGCCGCCCCTGCAGTCGGCTCCCTCCATCGGATCCGCCGATGTCTGGGTTCCCTTCCTGCCCCCGCTGGCCTTGCGCCCGTGGTTTGAGAAAGGTCTGATGCGCCCGGTTGCCCCGGCATTTGTCCCGGTCACGGCACGCTTTGCTTCGGGGGGGCCTGAGGTGACAGCGGACGTTTTGGCCCGCCTGAGGGCTTCCGCCCCGGTTGTCCTTCCGGGCCAAGCCACCGAACTGTTGGTCGTGCTCGATGTGTCGGGCGAGGTGAGGTATGCTTGGGTTGCGCATAGCTGCGGCGATGCCTCGCTGGACCTGGCCGCCCAGCGGGCCGTGCAGCTTTCGCGCTTCGGCCCTTCCCCGCAAGAATACCGCGGCCTGCTCCGCATCGTTTGGGGCTCCGCGGTTGACAAGCCATGATCAACCTGCCGCTCGATATTCTTCCTTCGCTTTATGCGGGTGTTTTCCTTGCTGTCATCCTCGTGCTCTGGCTAATTTACGGGTGGCGTCGCGAGCGGCGTCGACGCAGTGCGCGGCGGCAATTGTGCCAATGCCGACTCTGTGCCGAGTGGTTGCGGCATGTTTCGGGGGCAACGTTGTTTCGTTGCCCGGCATGCGGGGCAATCAACGAGAAAAACTTCATCAACGACATCTGATCTTAATTTATGGGCATGTGGATTGGCAGGAATCGCAAGGCGCGCGTCACCTACGGGTTCGACGAGATCGCCCTCGTCCCCGGAGCGGTGACGATCAACCCGAACGAGGTGGACATCACCTGGCAGATCCCGCGTTCCGACGGCGGCGCGCTGCGCGTCGCTCTGCCGATTCTCGCCAGCGCGATGGACGGCGTGGTCGACACGCGTTTTGCCATCGCCATGGGTCGTCTCGGCGGTGTGGCCGTGCTCAACCTTGAGGGAGTGCAGGTCCGTTACGAGGATGCCGACGCCGTGCTGGCCGAGGTGCTCGCGGCCGACAAGGACAAGGTCACATCGCTGCTGCAGAAAATTTATCTCGCGCCAGTGAAGGAGGAACTCATCATCAAACGCATCCTCGAAATCAAGGACGCGGGTGTGGTTGCGGCGGTCAGCGCCATCCCGCAGAAGGCCACGCGCTACGGCGCAATTGCGCAGGAGGCCGGGGTCGATGTTTTCGTGGTGCAGAGCACCGTCTCCACCGCGCGCCATATTTCGACCGAATACCAGATGCTCGACCTGGGCCGCTTCTGCCACGAGATGAAATGTCCTGTCATCGTAGGCAACACGGTCACCTACGAAGGAACGCTTGAGATCATGGAGTGCGGCGTGGCCGGCGTGCTCGTCGGCGTTGGCCCCGGGGCCGCCTGCACCTCGCGCGGCGTGCTCGGGCTCGGCGTGCCGCAGGTCACCGCCACGGTTGACTGCGCGGCGGCCCGCGATGCCCATTTCAAAAAAACCGGACGTTATGTGCCGATCATCACCGACGGCGGCATGAACAAGGGCGGCGACGTGTGCAAGGCGCTGGCTTGCGGCGCCGATGCCGTGATGGTCGGCAGCGCGTTCGCCAAGGCCGAGGAGGCGCCGGGCCGCGGCTACCACTGGGGCATGGCGACGCCCCATGCCAATCTTCCGCGCGGCACGCGCATCAAGGTCGGCGTCTCGGGATCGCTGCAGCAGATCCTTTTCGGACCGGCCGAGGTGGACGACGGAAGCCAGAATCTCGTCGGCGCCATCACCACCTGCATGGGCAATGTGGGCGCGGCCAACCTCCGGGAATTCCAGGAGACCGAGATCATCATCGCGCCCTCCATCAAGTCAGAGGGCAAACTCTTCCAGATGGTCCAGAA
>JBAXCT010000384.1:0-1912 GCA_037141375.1 Chthoniobacterales bacterium
GCACAGGGCTGTTTATCGCCTCCGCCCTCGCCGCCCCCACCCGTGGACTGGTCGCCCGCGCTTGGGTGCGTCGGCGGGACCTTTGGCAGATGGAGTACGACGATGTTCTGCGCCTTTTATTCGAAGCGAAAGAAGCTGGCCGACCCTGCGGCATGAGCGACCTTCTCAAGGGGAAATCTTGGTCCCAAGGCCGCGTCCGCAAACTCCTAGCCGCCATGTCGCTGGCCGGTCACGCGAACTTTGACACGAACCTTGGCTACTCCCTGACCAGCACCGGGCACACTCTGGCCGTCGAGGTGGTACAGCGCCGCCGTCTCTGGCAGCAGGTAATCAATGAGTTTCCCGATCTCGTTCCGGTCGCCCAGCCGTTGAGTCGAAGGCCGGTTGAAGAAATCGTGCCGCCGGAAATTGTATTAGACCTCGAGGGCAAGCTGCGAGCGATCGGGCGGTGGCCGGAGGTCCCCGCCGCCTATCCCCGAGAGGCGGTCCTATGATCGAAATCACGAACTGGCTCGAAGCGAATTCGATCGCATTGTGGACAATTGCTGTGGGTATTTTGTGCAATATGTCTTGCGCGACCCTGGGTTGCTACCTCGTGCTTAGGCGCATGAGCCTTTTGGGCGACGCCATCAGCCATTCGGTTTTGCCTGGATTGGCGCTGGCATTTATCTTAACGGGCAGCATCAGCGGTTGGTGGATGGCGGTGGGTGCGGCCGCCCTTGGAGTGCTGACGGCGTTCCTCACCCAAGCCATCTCCCATTTAACCAATGTGCCCGAAGACTCTAGCATGGGGGTTGTCTTCACATCCCTTTTTGCCATCGGCGTTATCCTCATTACTCGTGTCGCCTCGCAAGCCGATCTCGATCCCGGGTGCGTCCTGTACGGATTAATCGAATTCACCCCACTCGACACAATACCTCTGTTAGGCGTCGAAGTTCCACGGGCATTTCAAACGCTAGGACCGGCCCTAGTCATTACTCTCGGCTTCGTGGGGCTGTTCTGGAAGGAACTCAAAATTGTCTCGTTCGACCCGGCCTTGGCCCAAGCAATGGGGTTTCGCGTTGGCATGATTCATTATTTGCTCATGGCGATGGTTGCCGGGGTCACGGTGGCGTCGTTTGAGGCAGTGGGGTCGATCCTCGTCATCGCCATGCTGATTGTTCCAGCCGCCACGGCTCACCTGCTCACGGACCGGCTCGTCGGGATGATGCTCTGGAGCAATGCGGTGGCCATCCTCTCCGCCGTACTCGGCTATTGGCTCGCGGCCCGATGGAACACGAGCGTGGCCGGCATGATGGCCGTTGTGGCGGGTGCTCTTTTCGCCCTAGCAGTCTTCGCCGCCCCCAAACACGGGATTGTCAGCCAGTTCGTCAGCCGCCTTCGGGTTACCCTTCGAATCGCCCGGGAAGATATTCTCGCGCAATTGTATCGTGCGGAGGAGGCCTCCGCCGCCGTTCTAACTAGGGCAAAGGGAGTGCTTCCGAGGGCAAAGGGAGTGCTTCCGAGGGCAAAGGGAGTGCTTTCAAGATTGGCCGAGATCCAACTGTATAGTTTCGGGCAAATCAAGCGCGACAGAACCGTTTGGTGCTTGACGCCTGAAGGTCGCAGCGCTGCGGCGGAGTTGGTCCGGGGCCATCGGCTTTGGGAGGCGTTTCTCTCGGCTCGGCTCGACCTGCCCGCGGACCATGTTCACCCGGCCGCCGAAAGGATGGAACACTACCTCGATCGCGGCTTGCGGGAGCAGATCGCCGCGGATCTCGCCGACCCGAGGCACGATCCCCATGGTCGCCTAATTCCCCCTTCCCCTACACAACAACAAGGGGCGAGTGGGTGATCCATGCTATACTCTATGCGGCCAAGAATGAAGCATTTCGAAATGTCTGAAATTTGTGGGTCATCAAGGACTTGAGTT
>JBAXCT010000385.1:0-1911 GCA_037141375.1 Chthoniobacterales bacterium
CGGCGTTTTCGCCAACTTGCTGCGGCGAGCTGGCGCCGGGAATAACTACCGACACATCGTCATGGTCGAGAATCCAACGCAAGGACATCTGCGCCATCGTCATGCCCGCGGGCACAAAGGACTTGAGCCGACCGGCCAACTCGGCGCCTTGGGCAAAAGGTAGGCCAGCGAAGGTTTCGCCCACATTAAAATGCTGTCCATCGCAGTTGAAGTTGCGGTGGTCGGACTCGTGGAAGGATGTACCGGCATCAAACTTGCCGGATAGCAATCCGCTGGCCAAAGGCAAGCGCACGATGATCCCCACTCCCTGTTCTCGCGCCCGCGGAAAAAGTTTATCCGCCGGCTTCTGACGGAAGATGTTGAAGATGATCTGCAGGGAAAGCAGTCCTTCCTGCTCCAAGCAAATCATCCCCTCCTCCACCGTCTCCACGCTTGCGCCGAAGCGCTTGATTAATCCGTCATCCACCGCCCTCCCCAGCCAAGCAAAAATTTTACCCTCGCGAAGCACGGTCGGCGGAATGCAGTGCAATTGCAGCAGATCGAGAGACTCGACCCCGAGCCGGCGACGCGATGCGTCGATCGCCCCGCGCAATCCGGCCTCGCTGTATTTGTCGGGATAAGCATCCGGTCCACGTCCGTATTTGGTCGCCACGATCACGCGGGGATCGCGACCTCGGTTGAAGCGTCCGATCAACTCCTCGCTGCGCCCCCCGCCGTAGACATTGGCCGTGTCAAAAAAATCCCCCCCGCTCCCTGCCGCCATCTTCATGATGTCTTCCGCTGTGGCATCCGTCATGGGCCCGAAGGCGCCGCCAAACTGCCAACATCCAAGCCCGATGTCGCCGATCTCGAATCCATGCAGACCTAGTCGACGTGTTGTCATAACTTGATCTGATCAATTAATCCGTCGTGTGTCTCCAACGAAGACGGCAAAAAGTCCATCCTGATTGCATGCGCAGGCATCGTGGGCGCGACGAGAAGCTCAGGATCCGGCGTGATCAACCAGCGCCCCCTTGGTTCCCTCTCCCTGCTGCTTGCGCAGCCAGACGGAAAGCAGCGATACGTCGGCTGGAGTGACACCGCTGATGCGCGAGGCTTGACCGAGTGTGGATGGACGCACGTGGGTAAATTTTTGCCGCGACTCGTTGCGCAGTCCGGGCACGGATGCATAATCCAGATCCGTGGGTAAGGCTTGCTCCTCCTGCCGCTGCGCGCGGGCCACCGACTCCAACTCGCGGCGAATGTATCCCGCATACTTGAGGTCCGTCTCCACCTGGGCCCAGATGTCGGCGGGAGCCCAAGCCCGGATATCCGACGGCAAATTCTCCACTAAGTTCTCGGGACGACGAATCCAGTTATCCAATGTAATACACTCATAACGAGTTACTTGTGTTTTTTTTACAAGCGATTGAATCGCAACGGATTTCGCCGAAGCCCTCGCGTGACGCTCTGCCGAAATAAGCCCCGCCCCCCTCGCCTTTTCAGCCAAGCGCAGATCGGCGTTGTCCTGCCGAAGGAGCAACCGGAATTCGGCGCGGCTGGTGAACATTCGATAAGGCTCTGGTGTGCCGCGTGTGACCAAGTCATCGATGAGCACGCCGATGTAACCCTCGGAACGTTCCACGTGGAACGGTGGACGACCGGCAATTTTGAGGGCCGCATTGGCGCCAGCAACCAAACCCTGGGCAGCGGCCTCCTCATAGCCGGAGGTGCCGTTGATCTGCCCGGCGAGATACAGCCCGGATATAGCCTTGGTTTCCAGGCTCGGCTGAAGCTGGGTCGGCGGACAATAGTCATATTCCACCGCGTAACCGGCACGCAGAATGTGCGCATTTTCGAGTCCGACCACCGATCTAATGAAGGCCAGTTGCACCTCGAACGGCAGGCTCGTGGAGACGCCGTTGACGTAAT
>JBAXCT010000386.1:0-1906 GCA_037141375.1 Chthoniobacterales bacterium
GGCTCGTAGATTTCGAAGTAGAGCGACTCACGCGGCACTTGCGGATCCTTGCCGAGCAAAGCCGGGGCGATCGAACGCCCGTCGAGGCCTGGCGGTGCGGGAACTCCGCACAGGTCGGCCGCCGTTGGGAGAAAGTCGACGAATGAGGTCAGCAGATCGCTGGTCGTGCCCGGCTTGATTGTGCCCGGCCAGCGGGCGATAAAAGGCGTGCGAATGCCCCCTTCGTAGAGCATTCGCTTGTGGCCGCGCAGTCCTCCGGTGCTACCGAGCGGCTCGACGAATTCGAGGTTGGCGCCATTGTCGGAGCCGAAGATCACCAGCGTTTTGTCGTCGATGCCGAGGTCTTTCAACTTCTGCATCACGCGGCCGACGTCCTGATCAACAAGCGCGACCATCGCGGCGTAGTTCCGAACCTCCTCCGGCCACGTCTGCTGGGAAAACGTCGGATTCTCCGGGATCACGAAGTCCCCGTGCGGCGGCGTCCATGCGGCGTAGCAGAAAAATGGCCGATCCTTGTTTCGTTCGATGAACTCGATGGTCTCGTTGGCGATGCGCGTGTGAGAATAGTCCTCCCATGTCTGCTTGCCTGATTGCCGGCAGGGCACATCGACACTGTTTCGGATCAAGTGGTCGGTGTAGTAGTCGTGCGCGTGTTTCTGGTCGTAGTATCCGAAGAACACATCGAAGCCTTGTTTCTCGGCCACGCCGGTCGTGTCGGGATTGCCGAGCCCCCATTTGCCGAAACCGCCGGTCGCATAGCCGGCATCGTGCAGCAGGCGAGCGACGGTCATCTGGCCGGCCGGCAAGGCGAGCAGGCCGACCTTGCTTTGGTTGGCGCGACGCAAAGCATGCCCGGTATGCTGGCCGGTCATCAGCACGCACCGTGACGGGGCACAGACCGCGCTGCCGCTGTAGGCGCGAGTGAACTTCATGCCTTCTGCAGCCAATCGATCGATGTTGGGAGTGGCTCCGTACTGGCATCCGTACGCCGACACATCACCTACTCCCGCGTCATCGGCGAGAATAAAGACGATGTTCGGCTTGTCGTTGGCGTACGCCGCGGCCAGCGGGGCCAGCAGCATGGCCGTGAGGAGTGCGATCGTTCTTTTCGTCAGGGATCTGATTGTGCGGCCGATGCTGCCACGGCGGTGGACTTGGCCAGCAGGTGATTTCATGTGCCCGTCTCCGATGGGTTGGGGAACGTCGGCGGTCGAATGCGTTTTCAAGAGTGAGCGTGCCGTGGTCCTCCGCGCGAGCGGCTGGAAGAACGGCGACACAGGGCGTGGCCACAATCGCCGAGTTCCGTAACGGTGTTTCTTAACTATAGGACGGCCAGCGGCGCTTATGCAAGCGAATTATGGCCTGGCATCACCATTCCGAAACCTAGTTTCGGCGGCTGTGTGGTGACGTGCCGAATCCGAAGGGCGGGGAGGTTTGATGCTCCGCAACCACACAGAGTTGTCTTTGGGAGGACAAAGCGTCTATGGGAGGTCAAAAACTGGAGGGCCAGAACGATTGACGATCAAGACGGAAAAAAGAGAAGTCCCGTCAGTGCCCGGTGGTAAAGAGTGACGTGTGACCAACCTCAATGGCCGCTCAGGTATCAGAGGTGATGGGCGTCATAGATAAACAGGGTGCGTCCGCCCACGGCGCGTTGGATCCGGCCCGATATGTTTTCAACCCCTCGGCCCGGAGCCGGGGTCCGGCACTCGCCCGGGACTTCTCATGCGATATCCGCCTGCCAGTTCGTGGCCTGGATCGCGGTATTGATTTCGCGGAGTTGCTTCGCAAGGTCGTCACTCTGCTTCTGAAGCCTGGCGACCTCGAGCGTGGCGACCCATCTGATCTCCTTCATGCTGTAGCGGTCCGGCTCCATTCGCGAGGCCGCGATGGCAGCCTAGAGTAG
>JBAXCT010000387.1:0-1904 GCA_037141375.1 Chthoniobacterales bacterium
GCCCGAAATGTTCTTAAAAGCTTGCAACCGTTGACGAGAATGAGCACGAAAAATTCAGCCATCCTAGAAAGTCGGGCCCGGCGAACTGCCGCCGGGGACGGGGAGCAGTATGCGTGGCTTGACTGGTTGAGATTCGGTGCGGCATTCGCCGTCCTCCTCTGCCACGCACGCGGGGGTACTTGGTTGGACTATGGAAGCTTGGAGACGGGGAGCAAGAGTCTTATCGCCACGATATTTTTTGTCGTAACCAGACCGAATCTGGAACCCGTTGTGATATTTTTTGTCCTGAGCGGATTTCTTGTGGGAGGAAAAATCCTGGAGCGTTTGATCCAAGCGTCTTTTTCTCCTTCCTCGTTTGCGCTAGATCGCTTTTCCCGCATCTACGTTCCCCTTGTTCCCGCACTGGCGGTCACTGCCCTGGTGGCCTTGGTTACCGGTAGGACTATTGATTTCGGGGAACTGGCGGGCAATCTCCTCTCTCTACAGTGCGTTGTTTTTAGTAGTTTTGCGGACAACGCGCCTCTGTGGTCGCTCTCTTACGAGGTCTGGTTTTACGTTCTTGCCGGTTCAGCAGCGACCGTCATTGCAGGCACAGGCAATAAGGCGCGGCTTTTCGCAATGATCCTCTTTGCTGGCGCCGTATTGATCTATACCGCGCTCAGCCCCGCACTCCTTTATTGCTGGATCATGGGCGCAGTCGCTTACCCGTTGCGCAACGTAAAATTACCCGGGCTAGCTGTTGGGGTCGCCGCTCTGCTCGCAGTCAGCGGGGCTGTTGCATCGCAGCTCAACATGAAAACAAAGGAATCGGCAGAATTCGCTCTCGTTTGGCTGCCTCCCAGGGAATTGGCCATTCTTGTCATGAGTGCGGGCACGGCCGTGACGGTCGCTTGGTTGGCTGGCCGTCCGGTTCGATCGAAGATCATAAGAAAGTGGCAAGCACTCGGCACGGTTTTGGCTGCCTTTTCGTACACTCTTTATTTGACACATTATCCCGTGCTAGAACTGCTCAACTGGCTTGTCGCAACGCGCTACAATGACATCACGGTGGCGAATATCGGGGTTTTCCTGTTCAAAATAAGCGTGTGCTTGGGAGTGGCGTGGTTGTTGTATCTTCCATTTGAGCGCCGAACAGGAGATTTCCGAAGGTGGTTTCGCAGTCGTTTTATGGGCCGCGGCGGGCGCCGGTCGCATGACACAAGATAGACTTTGAGAGTGACAGCAAGCGTCGAGCGGCGCGAGGCACAGGGCTAGGGGCAAGCGACAGGGAACAGTGAGAGACGAGAAAAGCTAAAGGCAATCTATGGTAGAGAAACTTAAAGTGCGGATCGGAATTACGACGAAGAATCGTCCGGAATACCTGCCGAAGTGCTTGACTTCTTGTTTGGCTCAGACTTATCCGCGCAAGGATATTGTGGTGTGGGATAACTCTGATGATCCAGAAGCGATCAGGAAAAATGATGCTGTAGCCAAAAACTTTCCCGAGGTTCTATGGCTTAGGCCAGAAAGGAAGAAGTCGTTAATAGACGCTCGCACGGAGATGATGTCGGAGTCTGGGTGTGATCTTTTCTGCTGCGTCGACGACGATGCTTGGTTCATGCAGGCCGACGAACTCGAGGCCGGAGTGCGTGAGATCGAGGCGGATCCGAATTGCGCAGGCGTGGCTTACGACATTCTGTCCCCGGACCGATCTTCACCCGTCAGTCGTACTCCACCCAAAGCCACAATGTTCTTTGTCGGGTGTGGCCACATGTTGCGTCGGCAGATGGTGAAAGAGGCTGGCTATTACGGCGAGTTCCCTGGTTGGTATGGCGCCGAAGAAAAAGACCTTTGTATCCGCTTCATGGACCGGGGATGGACCATGAGTTTCTTGCCGGGGGTTCATGTCTGGCATGACAAGACGA
>JBAXCT010000388.1:0-1880 GCA_037141375.1 Chthoniobacterales bacterium
AAATGAAAGGTCCTTCCGGCTCCAGAAATCTCGAGGTTGTGCTGCACGGCAATGGCCCGGCCGGCACATGGTCACAGCGTGGAGGAGGGCGATGAAATATTCACGAGCGGCTTTTTTCTTCCTGCTGCTCGCGGCCGGCTGCCGTCCGCTGGATGTCAATCTCTCCACACCCGAGCCCATTGTGGTGGATGTGAATATGCGGGTGGATGTCTACGACCGCGGCGGAAGCGGATCCGGTGGGAGCAAGTCCCCCGCACCCCCCGGCGAAGGCGTCCCTGCGGCCGATGCCCGCCGGCGTGCCCGCATGGGCGACATCCAGACCCTCAAGAATTCGCGGCTGATCGGCGAGGGCCGAGACGGGTTGCTCCTTGTCCGAGAGCAACCGGAGGGGGCTTACGGGAAGTTTGTCGCCAAAACGGTGGCCGACGAGAATGCGGACCGGTCGGTCATGATGCGACAACTGGCGACCGAGCGCAGCCTGTCGCTTGAAGATATCCAAAAGCAGCAGGGCGAGCTTTGGCGCAATCGTTCCTTCAGCGGCGAGTGGATCGAGAAGCCGCAGGCTGATGGCACCTGGGATTGGGCGCAGAAGGAATAGGTCTCCCCGCCGCGGGCCGCTTTACCTCTCCGTTTTTTCAGCTGGGGAGGCCGCGCCGATAAGTTCGTGCAAACGGGCAATCCACTTGTCCCAGTCGGGATGCCCCGGATTATTCTTCGCCAACTGCAGTATCTCCCGCGCTGCTTGGTTGGGTTGACCGAGCAGCGTTTTATCCTCGGCGCGAGAGAAGAGCAGGCGTGGTACGGAGAGGGTTTTTATTTTCTCTGTCTCGGCTGGTGACTGATCCAAATCGGATTTCGCGTTGAGAAATTCCACCTGCAGATCCCAGGTGCGAAGAAGCTCCGGATTTTTTGCCTGTCGCCAAGGAATTCGGACATTCTTCTCGAGGATCCCGGCGAGTTCACCGGCTGCCTGTTCCCATTCGTCTTCGCCCGGCAGACTGTCCTGCAGCAGCAACCACCGTGCGAAGACACCATCCGAAAGCGGATTCTTGAGCAGATCCTTCGCCTCGCGTGGCCAAGGGCGCAGTTTTTCGTTAGTCAGCACCGCGAGCAACTCGGTGGCATATTCGAGGGATGGTGCCGCCAGGTGCGCGGCCTGATCGGGGTCATTGCCGCGTTGCAGGCTGAGGACAAGATAACGCAGGTGCAGGTAGATGGCTTTGCGCATCGGCTCCATGCGCAGCAGATCAGGATTATTTTTCCGGGGGCGATTCTTTTCCTCCTTGTCGTCCGGCGTGGTGGCCTCCATGGCGTCCTCATAAAGCTTGGTTCCTGCGTTCTCGTTGGACAGCGCCTCGCGCAAGATTTTTATCCGCTGCCCGCTTTGTGATTCCTGCAGCTGGCGGTGTCTTTTCCCGACGGACTCCAACTCGTAAAGAACCTGAGCCTTGTCCAGCGGTGCAGCATCAGTCGCCCCCTGTGCACAGACGAGTCCCTAAGCAGCGAAAAGAAACGCACAGAGAAAGAGCGAGGTTCGCCTCGCGTCAGGAAAAAATCCTGAGGCTTCGCCGCTCACTCCGCACCCGCTGCGGTAACCGCTTTGGCCGTTTTCTTGGGTGCCTTGGGTTTGCGCTCCTCGAACTCGAAGCCGACTTTGCCGGCCTTTTTGTCGAGGACGAGGAAGGCGTTGAAGGGGCGACCCTTCTTCGAGATGAATTTCGTCAGCAAGCCGGTCCGCCCATCGGCGGCGATTTTCCGGACATCATCGGCGCTGATCTCGCGTTGCAGGATCATCTTGCCCATGCGGAACGAGCATTTCTTTTCTGGTCCCAGGGTGTGTTCGCAGGCGAACGCGTTGCTCGCATCATAGATACCGCCTT
>JBAXCT010000389.1:0-1879 GCA_037141375.1 Chthoniobacterales bacterium
GCTGCATGAATTGCGGCGATCTTGAACTCAGCTTCGACTTCGCCACCTCTGCTTACCGCAGCCGCGGTGTGGTCCGCGATCTGATCCACCGGTTCAAATACGGGCGCCAATTTCATCTCCGCCACTTGCTGGCCAGGATGCTCGGCGAGGGGTTCCGCGACCCGCGGATTGCTCGCTTGTCCGTCGATGCCCTCGTGCCGGTGCCCTTGCATCCGGCGCGTCAGCGCGAGCGCGAGTTCAACCAGTCCGCCGTGCTCGCGCAGCTGGCGGGCGCACGGCTGCGATGCCCGGTCATGGATTGTCTTGTGCGCCGCCGCTACACGGTCACGCAGACCCACTTTCATCGGGAGGAGCGGCTGGAAAATCTGCGCGACGCCTTTGCCTTGCGCCGCGGGTTTGATGTCGATGGTCTCGCGCTGGCTTTGGTCGACGACGTGCTCACGACGGGGTCTACAGCCCATGCCTGCGCCAAGGTTCTCAAGGAGGCGGGCGCCTCCGCTGTGGTTGTCATCACCGTGGCCCGAGGATAAAAGGTCTCATGGGAATTTTCCAAAAACCGGTCCTCAACCTCCGGCCCCGCGGCAAAAGCAGCGTGCCCGAGGGCCTGTGGACCAAATGCCCGGACTGCGGTGAGGTCGTCACCAAGGTGGAGTTTGAGCAAAATCTGCAGGTCTGTCCGAAGTGCGACCACCATCTGACCCTCGGCGCGGCGGAACGCATCGCCAGCCTCGTCGATCCCGGCTCCTTCAAGGAGCACGACGCCGATATGCTCTCGGTCGACTCCCTCAAGTTCCGCGGCGTCGCCACCTACAAGGAGCGACTCGAAACCTACCGCAAAAAAACCGGCCTCAAGGACGCCGTCATCACCGGCGAGGCCAAGCTCGAAGGCCATCCCGTCGGCCTTGCCGTGATGGATTTCAACTTTATCGCCGCGACCATGGGTTCCGTCGTCGGTGAAAAGATCACCCGCATCATCGAGCACAGCACGAAAAAGAAGAGGCCGGTCATCATCATCTCCGCGTCCGGTGGCGCGCGCATGTATGAGGGCATGCTCAGCCTCATGCAGATGGCCAAGACCAGCGGCGCCCTGGCCCGCCATGCCGCCGCGCAACTGCCCTACATCTCCGTGTTGACCAATCCGACCACGGCCGGCGTCATGGCCAGCTACGCGTCACTCGGCGACATCATCATCGCCGAACCCAAGTGCATGATCGGGTTCGCCGGTCCGCGCGTCATCCGCGAGACCACGCACCAGGAGTTGCCCAAGGGGTTCCAGACCGCCGAGTTTTTGCAGGAGCACGGGCTGGTCGACATGATCGTCTCGCGCCGCAACATGCGGGCCAAGCTCGTGCAACTCCTCGGTTTTCTCGATCGCGCCAAGTGAGCTACCGCGAGTCACTCGCGTGGCTTTACGGAACGCAGACCTTCGGCTTCAAGCTGGGTCTGGAAAATGCCCGGCGCCTGATGGCTGCGGCGGGCGACCCGCAGGAGCGACTCAAGTTCCTGCACGTTGCCGGGACCAATGGCAAGGGCAGCACCTGCGCCATGCTCGATGCCGTGTTGCGCGAGACGGGCGCGCGCGTCGCCCTCTACACCTCGCCGCACCTCGTCGATTTTCGCGAGCGGATCCGTATCGATGGGCAAATGATCCCCGCGGATGCGGCGGCCGAGGGACTCAGTCTAATTCGTGCCGCAGCTGAGGGATGGGAGCACCAACCGACATTCTTCGAAATCGCCACCGTGCTGGCGGCGTGGTGGTTTGATCGGGCCGGGGCGGACCTTGTTGTCTGGGAAACCGGCCTCGGCGGACGACTCGATGCAACCAATATCGTCACGCCGCTCGTCTCGGTGATCGCCCCGATAGGCCGCGACCATGAGC
>JBAXCT010000390.1:0-1862 GCA_037141375.1 Chthoniobacterales bacterium
GGTGGGAGAAGGAGAGGCGCTGTTCTGGCTGCCGGTTACCACCAGCGAGTAGGCTTGGCTCGTCCCGCTGAGCAAGTTGCTGCCATACATGCCGACCGTGACGGTGTAGGTCCCGGCTTGAGGCGGGGTGGGAATATCGATCCTCTCGACGTTATCGACTTTGTTGACGCCATTCACGGCATTGCTGGTCATGGAGGCGGCGGTCCATGCCCCGAAGAAGGGCATCACGTAGGGCAGGTAAGTTGTCGTGCCGTCGGGCGCGGTGATTTGAAGATCGAGGTCGTTGACGAGGTTTCGCGTGCGGCTGTCCGTGGCGGTCTGCGCAGTTCCTGCCGGATCGGTCCAGCAAAGCGTGGCACGAATAGGACTTGTCCCGTCCCACACAAAGGTGCTGGCGCGGACCATGTTGGCAGCGGTGATGGAGTCCTCTGAGAGTTTGGGCGCGGCAGGACTGGCCTTGTGAGCAAGGATCAAGTCGGCGGCAGCTTTGACGTTCATGTAGCCCCAGCCGTATTGGTAGTCCGGACCAGGGCGTCCCATGTCGTCCGCGGTGTGGATGATGAGCGCTTTGAGCATGCTGGCGCGCATGAACTGACCGGAAAAATTCGCCTTGTAGAGCTGTTGCAGTAGAAGGGCCGAACCTGCGGCATTGGGCGTGGCCATGCTTGTGCCGCTATAAGTGCCATCATAGGAGGTGGTGCTTGTGGCGACGCAAGAGTAGAGGCCTACGCCATTCGCCACGATATCCGGCTTGATGCGACCGTCATCACACGGACCCATGCTCGAGAAAGAGGCCAAGGTTCCTTTGCTGATATTACGTTGTCCCGAAGAATCGACGGCATCGTTGGCCGCACCAATCGTCATGATGTTCTTGGCCAGTGCCACGAAGGTGATGGACTGGTAGCCGCCGAACGTGGTGAAGGTTCCTTGGTCGTTGCCTGCGGCCCAGAAGGGGAGGTAGTAAGGCAGCCTGTTGGCCAGCGCATCGAGAGAATTGCAATTACCCTCGTATCGTCCCATGTCGGCAGACCCGGCAAGGAAGCCGTAGGAGTGGTTCGATATCGGTATCCTGGTCGTGTCAGCGGCCGTGGCAGCTCCGGCCGCTGTCATCTCGGCGTAGTCGCTGCTCCAATCATAAGAATCGATGGCCGCCAGCGGCGCCATGCCCTTGGCGTTGGCTTGGATGCCCGCGGCGCCGAGGGTGCCGGCGACGTGGGTGGAGTGGTTTTGCACGGCCGCAGTGGCATTCTTTTTGACCACGCGGGTTGTGTTGAATTCTTGGTGTGTGTTGAGCACGGATCCTGCGTCCCAGATGCCGACTTTAAGCCCGGAACCATCCAAGCCGTAGGGAGCGGTTTGCCGTATGAGATTGGCCCCGGTGGAAATGGCCGCATTGAAATTCAGTGTTGTCTTGTAAAGAGGTTCATCATCTCGGAAGTCAGAGAGGATAGAGACCTTGTCCCCCGGTCCCTCAACGCGCACAGGAATGGAAAGTTCCTCAGCCTTCGCCAGCACAGCCCCGTACCGCACCTCTTCCGCCCCGGTCATTTCCGCTACGGCCAGCGCACGTTGCTCCGGATCGCGCAAATCCTTGTTGGCCAGAATTTCCGCCGGCGACTGATAAAGCTCGAAGTTCGGCGCGCCCCCGCCGCCGGGCGAAGTCGTTGAACTGCGCTGAGCCGTCGCAAGGCCATTCGGCGTGGCGGCAGAATTGTTCTTCATGGTCGGGCCCGAAGCATTCGCCGATGGGGCGCTCATCGGCCCTGGTTCGTGCGTGTCCCCTGCTGCGGTCATGGCGGAGGAGGGAGGCCGGGTGGCGGGCTGGGCGTAAAGATCGGACGTTTCGTAAGGTTGGCCTGCAG
>JBAXCT010000391.1:0-1859 GCA_037141375.1 Chthoniobacterales bacterium
CTTGTCATAGTATTCAGGATTATTCGGCTGGCGAACGAAGGAGTATTTCTGTGCAGTGCTGCCTTCGGTGAGACCGAAGTTGGCATTCGGGGTTTCCTGGGCGATGTCGATCAGGTCAGCCAGACCCAAGTTCTGCACCTGCCAGGCGGAGTTCCAGTCGCGGGTGTTGTCCCATTTGCGGTAGAAGCCATCCTCAGTCTTCTTGAGGTGGAAGTCCTCGGGGACAAAGCCCGGGTAAATATCGATCGGCGTGTTTTCATTATAACCGGGGACATCGAAGGCTCGGTGGTTCATGATGTGGTCAAAGTAGACGCGGATGCCGAAGCGGTGGGCCACCTCCATCATGTTGAGCAGGTCGGCCTCGGTGCCGTAGCGGGTGCTCGTCGTCCCCTTCTGGTCTTTCGACCCGAGGTCAAATCCGTCGAAGCAATCGTAACCCACGGACAGCCCACCGCTTCCTTTGGTTGGCGGCGGCAGCCAGAGCGAGGTGTAGCCGGCTTCGGCCAGTTCGGGCATTTTTGCCGCGACATCCTTCCAACTGGTGTTGAAGAGCTGAAGCATCGCCTCGGCCCGTGCCTCGGGCAGCCGCCCCCCGGCAAGGAGAAGACAGCCAGCCAAAACGGCGATGGAGCGCCGCTGCCATGTCCGGACAGTGAACATCAGGGGAACAATCAATTTCCCAGATTTGCTGTTTAAGTCAAGGTGGCGCGCCATGGATTTCAAGAGAAAAAAGGGCATAACTCTACCCCATTATCTCTGTAAAATTAGACATCCGTTTGACTCGAACGTTCAAGCATCACAACAGAAAAACGCCTGAGACGGATTCGAGAGGGTTCGGATTGGCTTGCCGCATATGGCCGCGTAAGGCCAACGTCAACTTCATGCCTTGGGAACGCCATACCGAACCGCTCGCGCCCGGCCATGTCTTTGCCGGTCGCCTCCTGCGCCAAATTCTCCTCGTTGCCGGGATAGTAGCCGTCACACTGGCCGTGGGGACAGTTGGATACATGGTCATTCCGAAGGACGACGAGAAACTCAGCCTTGTGGACTCCTTCCTTGAAGCGAGCATGCTTTTGAGCGGAGCGGGTCCACTTTATACTGAGCGGGATTCGAGCAACTTGCTGAAGATGTACTCCTCGCTCTACGCGCTTTTCGCAACTCTCCTGGTCGTCTCGAGCGTGGGGATACTCGCCGCGCCCGTCCTCCATCGGGTCCTGCACCAGTTGCACCTCGAGCGCGGGAGGAGCGGGTAGCGAAGGAACACCCACCCCGCAAACAAAGTCTGACTACTCCACGCCGAGCGCATCGCTCAGGCGGTCGGCAACGGTTTTGAGGACCTTGACCCGCGCATACCATTTGTAGTTGGCTGGGAAGACGTGCCATGGCGCGAAGTCTGGGGACGTGTGGGTGAACATGTCCTCCGCGGCCTTGAGGTAGATGTTCCAGCGGTTGCGATTGCGCCAGTCCTCGTCGGTGATCTTCCAGTTTTTCATCGGATCGGCAGCCCGCTTCTTGAATCTTGCCATCTGCTCCTGCTTGGTGATCTGGAGCCAGAACTTCACGAGAATCGCGCCATCGTCGTGCAGGAGTTTCTCGAACTCGTTGATCTCGCGGTAGGCGCGCCTCCACTCGGTGCGGGAGCAAAATCCCTCGGCGCGCTCGACGAGCACGCGCCCGTACCACGAGCGGTCGAAGATGGCTATCTCACCGCGCCGCGGCAGCTTGTTCCAGAACCGCCACATGTAATGGTGCGCATATTCCTCCTCGGTCGGTTTGATCACCGAATAGACGCGGATGTGGCGCGGGTCGAGGCGCTCGACGAGGCGCTTGATCGTGCCTCCCTTGCCGGCGGCATCGGG
>JBAXCT010000392.1:0-1852 GCA_037141375.1 Chthoniobacterales bacterium
CCTCTGGGCCCTCGGGGGCCTCATCTGCGTCGCTGCGCCCTACATGCTCCGCGATCTCATCAGCTGGGTAACGTGCGCCCGCTGGCGCTACAATCTGGCGGCTGGCTCGGGCGTGATCTACGGGCTTCTGCTCATCGCCGTCTCGCTACTTTTCTTCAAGGCCTGATACGCCGCGAAATTGTCCGCCATGTTCCAGATTATCTTCAACGATTTGAGCGCGGCGGAAATGGCGGTATTGCCCAAGCTGCTGCAGCTGGAAATCCTGGGCGAATTCCAAGTGCTGCCCGACGACTTGGGAAAACTCGATCCGAAGCGGTTCGGGCAGGTCACGCGTGACGGGCACACACTTTACCGCTACCGGGCGGGCGATTACCGCATCTATTTCGAGCCGCACGATCACGGCCTGCTTATCCGGCGCGTCTTGAGCAAAAACACCATCCGCGATTTCCTTTTCCGGACCAGCCTGCCGATGGCGGAGGACGAAGAGCTGGCGCAGAGTCACAAGTTCTGGGAGCTGATCGAGGAGAGCGGCAAAAAAACCTGACGGCCTTTGGCGCTTGCCAGCGGCGTCCCGTCCCTCGAAAAAGACGCCGTAACCAAAATCGTCCATGTCCTCCCCCCAGAAACTGACCAATCCTTTTTACGTCCTGCTCAGCCTCCCCTCGACGGCGATGGGCTTCGCGCTCTGCGTGCAGATCTCGGCGCTGAGCTGGATCCTAAGCACGAAATACAATCTCTCCATCGAGTCCGTCGGGCTCGTCTGGCTGGCGGGTCCGCTGGCCGGATTGCTCGCGCAACCGATCGTCGGACTGATCAGCGACAAGGTATGGTTCTGGGGTGGACGCCGGCGTCCCTTCATCCTCATCGGCGGCGTGACTGCTTCGCTCATGCTGCTGGCCCTGCCCCATCTCGGCGAGATCAGTGAGTGGAGTGGCGTGCGCATTCTTTGGACGGCGGTGCTTGTGGCGCTCACGCTCGACTTGGCGATCAACGTGGGATTCAACCCGACGCGTTCGATCATCGCGGACCTCACGCCGGAGGGCGAGGCGCGCACCAAGGGATTCACGTGGATGCAGACCATCTCGGGATTATTCGGCGTGCTGGCCTACGTGATCGGGGCGGTCTTCGGGAACTATGCGCTCATCTACCTCGGCGTGGCGCTGGTGCTCGTCTTCAACATCATCCCGGCCTTCCTGCTCAACGAACCGCGCGAACTCGGCCAGCCGGCCGCACATGACGCGCCGACCGAGCCGGCGGCCGGCCGCGGCAAAACCAACCTGCCCCGCCTGCTCCACATCTACCTCGCCCACGCCTTCACCTGGCTCGGCGTGCAGACGATGTTTGTGTTCATGTTCGCCTACGCGCAACATTCGTTTTTCCCGGGTGCCACGGATTTGGACGAGGCGCAGAAGACATCGCTCGGTCAGGTCATCTCGATTTCGTTCCTCATCATGAACGTCGTCGGATTCATCCTGCCGGTGGCCGTGCTGCAGCCGCTGGCCAAGAAGATCGGATTGGTCCGCACGCACACGATCAGCATTTTCATCATGGCCCTAGGCTACGGGGCCATCGTACTCCTCGGCGGCGGCAATGCCGCGATCCTCTACGCGCTGATGGCCGTGGTCGGCATCGGATGGGCCGCGGTGGTCAGCCTGCCGTTCGCCATCATGAGCGACAGCGTAGATAAGACGCGCATGGGTCTCTTCATGGGCATCTTCAATCTCTCCGTGGTCATCCCGCAAATCCTTGTGAGCGTCGGGATCGGCAAGATGATCGGCGCGGCTGCCGACAAGTCGCTCGTGTTCATCATCTGCGCCGGTTCGCTCGCCATCTCCGCCGTGCTGTGGGCACT
>JBAXCT010000393.1:0-1852 GCA_037141375.1 Chthoniobacterales bacterium
CCTGCGACCTGATCGAGCGCTACGGAGCGGAGCGGCTACTCGTCAACTCAGCCGGCGACTGGGGGCCGTCTCGGCCCGCAGCGGTGCCCGATTTCATCGTGGCGATGCGGGCCCGCGGGCATGCCGAGGAGCTGATCGAGCGGATGGTGCTTCACAATCCGCTGGAACTGTTCTCCCGCTGCCGGCGGTACGTGCCGCCGCCACGGATCACAAACCCGCTGCAGCGGACGACCTCGTCATAAAACCCGACCGGGAAGATCCGCTCGCGGATGTTCCCAGCGGCGGAAGCGAGGTGGCTGACCCCCTCGACATAACTGCCCTCGGGTGTCGTCCGGGTAAAAACCGTACCACAACTGTTCCCAGGCCTCGCGCGCTCCCCAGGAAAAGCCCTCGTTGAAGAGGTGGAACGCATCGAGCCACCGGAGATCGGCAGTCAGGAGTGCGGCCAGAGTGCAGCCGGAGCGCGGCGACGGGAGGCTGGCTCGGTGGGGATTTGAGCGAGCTTGAAGGGCGTCGTTGACCGTCTGCAACAGCATGCAGGCGCTGCGATGAACAGCTCCGTTCTTCTCGAGCCATCCGATCTCGCTGAAATCGGATATTGACATCCTGTATTCTGGCCGTATCCTTTCCAATGAAATCGGATGTCAGGGTCCGCTTTGCTCCCCGGTGTTGCTCGGCCCGTCCCTCGAAGCCCACGAAAGGCGGAAATGATGACGCTGTCCCAGGTCGATGAACCTCGTTTGGAGACCGACACGGCATACCGATTCGGGTACCTCCGCAATTTCATCGGTTTCGGCAACGACGACATCGACGCGATCCATGCGGCGGCGGTATTCCTCGGCCCCCGCGTGCCGGGACTCGTCGACGCGGTCTACGACAAGCTCTTCGCGTACGACGCCACGAAACGCCATTTGGTGCCGCGGCAGAGCGGCTATGAGGGGCCGCTCCCGGAAGGGATCGACGGCGTCTCCCTCGACCACCCGATGATCGCCTTCCGCAAGCAGCACCTCGGCCGCTACCTCACCCGACTCGTCACCGACCCGTACGATGCGAGGCTTGTCGAGTACCTCGATCTGGTGGGTAAGATCCACACGCCTGCGGCCGGAAGCAGGACCCTCGACGTGCCGCTGGTGCAGATGAATGCCCTGATGGGATTCGTGGCGACGGCGCTCACCGCGACGATCCTCTCGCTCGGCCTCGAGCGGGACACCGAGACGCGCACGGTTCTCGCCTTCGAGAAGTTGCTCTGGATCCAGAACGACTTCATCTCGCGTCACTACCAAGCCTGACCAGATGAAAGCCTCTCTTCTCTCAACCCCGGAACCTGGTCCTCGGGAACGTGATGTCCGCGCTCGTGGGAGTGGCGGTGGCAAGGAACATCGCCTCCGCCGCTCAACTCGCCCTTCCGGCGGCGATCGCCGTGAAAGTGTCCATCAGTTCGACAGGACCGCGGAAAGAAGTCGCCCGAAGGGCCACGAATGACAGACGAATCGCGGGATTCAAGGTTCCGGCTGTCGACAGCCTCCTAAAGGAGCCTCGCCCGACGGAGTCCCAGCCACATCGTGCCCGTGATGACCGCCACCAGCAGCCAGAAGTAGAGGTAGCCGTTCTGCCAGCGGATCTCGGGCATCACGTCGAAATTCATGCCGTAGACGCCACAGATGAACGTCAGTGGTAGAAAGATGGTGCTGACCACCGCCAGCCGATTCATCGTCTGGTTGGTGCGGAACGTGACCCGCGTCAGCGAGAGAGACATCGCGCTTTCGAGGATCTCGCGGTTGGAGCCGATGTCGGCCATCAGGTTGTCGAGCATCCCGATCATCTGTCCGAGAAAGTCGAGCGTCGACCTGCT
>JBAXCT010000394.1:0-1851 GCA_037141375.1 Chthoniobacterales bacterium
AGATGCGGCAGGAGCAGATGTTTTCCACCTCGCGCTCGGAGACGATGCGCAGTCCGGACGCAAAAAGGCGGGAACCGGCGCGCACAGCACCCCTGAGCAGCGGCGGATCGTATTGCGCCCGCTTGACCCGGCCAGCGGCGCGGATTTTGCGGGCTTCAAACACGACAGGCCAACCGGCGACGGCGGCGAGAAATTTTTCCGAAATGGTAACCACGAGCCCTGTGAATAGCACAGGCGGGGCGCAAAATCTTGGAAGTTCCGCGCATTACCTTTAAAAAGGACCCTCATGCCGAACCGCATCGACCAGAAATTCGCCGACCTGCGCGCCGCAGGGCGTCCTGGTTTCATCGCCTACATCACCGCCGGTGACCCGTCGCTCGCCGCGACGGAACAGCTCGTGCCTGCGCTGGAGGCGGCCGGGGTGGATATCATCGAACTGGGCGTCCCCTTCTCCGATCCCCTCGCCGATGGCGTGGTGAACCAAATGGCGGCACAACGCGCGCTCGAGGCCGGCGCAACGATTGCAAAGCTGTTCGAGTCGATACGTCGCATCCGCACGAAATCGGAGGTGCCGCTGGTGCTCTTCACGTATTTGAATCCGCTCTACGTGCACGGATTTGCGAAGTTCCATGAGGATGCTGCCGCCGCCGGGGTGGACGGCATTCTCATCCTCGACCTCCCGCCCGAGGAGGTCGCCGCGAACAAGGAACTCACCGACCTGCACCAGATGAAATCTATCCGTCTGATCGCCCCAACCACTCCACCGGCGCGGATGGAGCGCATCGCGAAGGCGGCGGATGGATTCATCTACTACGTGTCGCGCGAGGGCGTGACCGGCGAGCAGGTGAAGTTGTCGGACTCGATCGCGACGCAGGTGGCGGAGATCAAAAAGCACACAGATTTACCGATCGCGGTGGGTTTCGGTATCTCCACGCCGGAGCAGGCGGCCGAGGTCGGGCGCAACGCCGATGCCGTAGTGGTCGGCAGCGCGATCGTGCGGCGTATCGCCGAGCACGGAAACGACGCCGGCTTGGCCACGAAGGTCGCGGACTACGTAAAACCCATGGCGGAAGCCACGCATAGGGCGAAAAGCTGAGCGGCGGCTTGTCTTTCCACCCGCCAACGTGTTGAAACACTTGCTCGCATTCGCATGATCTACGATTTCACCCTGCGCACGGTCGGGTTGGCCGTCGGCCTCGCCCTGCTGCTCTCGCACCTGTTCGCGCTGTTCATGCCGGTGCAGGTCACCGCGTGGCTGAAGGATTTCCCGAGGTCGAGGATGGCCGGCGTCGTGCTGTGCACCATCGCCGCGCTGTGGGCATTCTGGTTGGCCGCGACGATGGATCTCGGCGAGTTCACACCGAACCGCACGCTCATCTGCGGTGCGGTCATTGCCGGCGCGGTGATGGTGCCGCTCTTCGCGGAGGAATTTCTCGCCGTGCGGTCCGTCGGCATGCTCGCCCTGCTGGCGGCCGAACCGCTGCTTGGCGCTGCTTTTCTGCGCGCGGAGCAGACGCGCCTGCTGCTCGTGGTGCTGGCCTACCTCTGGGCCCTCGGGGGCCTCATCTGCGTCGCTGCGCCGTACATGCTCCGTGACCTCATCACCTGGGTGACCGGCGCCCGCTGGCGCTACAATCTGGCGGCCGGCTCTGGCGTGATCTACGGGCTGCTGCTCATCGCCGTCTCGATGCTTTTCTTTCGGGCCTAATCCGCCGCAAAATTCTACGCGATGTTCCAGATTATCTTCAACGACTTGAGCGCGGCAGAAATGGCGGCTCTGCCCAAGCTGCTGCAACTGGACATCCTCGGCGAATTCCAAGTGCTGCCCGACGACTTGGGAAAACTCGATCC
>JBAXCT010000395.1:0-1851 GCA_037141375.1 Chthoniobacterales bacterium
CGCGTGCCCCGCACCGGGGCGGCGCCGAGGTAGTCGAGCCCCACCGCGACCCGGACGTGGGCATCGGTGGCGGAAATGCCGTTGGTGGGATCGAACGCCACCCAGCCCAGATCCTGCACGTAAGTTTCAACCCAGGCGTGGCCGGCTTCCTGCGCGGTGATGCCGTCGGCGCGGTGGAAATGGCCGCCGACGTAGCGGGCGGGAATTCCGAGATGCCGCGCGGAGGCGATGAAGATGTGGGTGAGGTCCTGGCAGACGCCGCGCTTGAGCGCGAACGATTCCGCGGCGGTGGTCGTCGATTGCGTCGGGCTGGTGTCGAAGGTGATTTCGTTATTCAGGTGGCGCATCAAAGTGTGAAGAACGTCCAGCGGGGTGCCGCCGGCGCTGGCGCGCACGGCGTCCGCGAATTTCTCGATTGCCGGGTCCGGCTGCGTCAAAGCCGTTTCGCGCAAGAATAGTTCGGGCGGAAAACGCTCCACCGCGCCGTGCACGACGCCGTGCGTGTCCTGCGTCTCGACTTCGCCTTCGACCATCACGTTGAGTTCATCGAACGGACCGTCAGCGGTGAAGGTATGCGTGATGTTGCCGAAGGCGTCCTCGTGCTGGTCGAGCCGGCAATTCTCCGACAGGTCGATGCGCCAGCGCATGACGTGCTGGCCGTCGTGATTGCGCGGCGTGAGCCGCAGCGTCTGGATCACGCCGGTTGGCGGCGTCTGATAACGATAGACCGTCGTGTGGGAGATATTGATCCGCATCGTTCCATCATAGCAGAAACTGCTGCGTGATGGCGCCGCCGAGGCGGTTGTTCTCGGTGATGAATTCGCCAATGTATTCGTGCAGCCCGCGCTGAAAAATTCCGTCCATGCGGCTGTTTTGCAGCCGCGTGCGGATGCCGCGCGCCTGCCGCTGCGCCGGTCCCTGCCGCCCGTAGGCGCCGGCGATGGCGTCGAGATAGCGCACGATGTTCTCGTAGCAGGAGGCAAGCGAGCGCGGCATCTCATCCTTGAGAATGAGCAAATCTGCGACCTGCCAGGGCTTCAGGCTCTCGCGATAGACCCAGTGATAGGCGGTGAGCGCGGACACCGAGCGCAGGATCGCGGCCCATTGGAAATAATCCAGCGGCCCGCCGATGCGCTCGTTGTCAGGAAGCAGCAGATGGTATTTCACATCGAGGATGCGCGCGGTGTTGTCGGCGCGCTCGACATAGACGCCAAGTCTCGAGAACCAGTAGGCGTCGTTGCGCAGCATCGTGCGGTAGGCGGAGCCGTCGTAGCGCAGCGAGGATTCTTGCACCCAGCGCAAGAAGCGCGAACATTCCTCGCGCGAGGTCGCGCCGTTGCCGTAGCGTTTGAGTTCCAGCCAGGTGCCGTTGATGGCGTCCCACATTTCCATCGTCAGCGCCGTGCGCACCGCGCGCGCGTTGCTGCGCGCCTGCTCGAAACAGCTGCGGATGGAGGATGAGTTTGCGGTGGAGAAGGCGAGGAAGTCCGTGACGTTTTCTTCGTTGGCCTCGTCATAAACCTCGAAGAACGCGCTGGCGCAGCCTGCGGTCGAGACGGCGGTGGCCCATTCATTGGTCTCGCCGACATAAGCCAAGGGCAGCGCGGTGAGCCGCTGCGTCGCCTCCAGAATGCGCGCAAGATATTCCGCGCGTTCGACATAACGCGAAAGCCAGAAAAGATTGTCGGCGGTGCGCGAGAGCATGGTTATTCGTCCAGCACCCAGGTGTCCTTGGTGCCGCCGCCCTGGCTGGAATTGACCACCAGCGAGCCGTCCTTGAGCGCGACGCGCGTGAGCCCGCCCGGCACGATGCAGGTGCGCTCGCGTCCCGTGAGCACGAATGGGCGCAAG
>JBAXCT010000396.1:0-1847 GCA_037141375.1 Chthoniobacterales bacterium
TGCCGGGCTTTTCGTTTAAACGTTCGCGTGTGGCGCCTTTCAGGCGGCTTCGTCCTCGGCCGCTGCTTCCGCCTCTTCGGCGGGCTTGGGACCGCGGCGCGGACCCTTGGCGAGCGCGGCTTCGATTTCCTTGACCGCTTCGGTCTCGGTCACCTTCTGCACCGCCGCGATCTCGCGCGAGAGCCGGTCGAGCGCGGCTTCATAGAGCTGCCGTTCGCTGTAGGACTGCTCGGGCTGCTGCTCGGAGCGGAACAGGTCGCGCACCACTTCGGCGATGGCGACGATGTCGCCGGAATTGATCTTTGCTTCGTATTCCTGCGCGCGGCGGGACCACATCGTGCGCTTGATGCGGGCGCGGCCCTTGAGCGTTTCCAGCGCGCGCTTGACCACCGGCGGTTCGGCGAGCTTGCGCATGCCGACCGCGACGATCTTGGCGGTGGGAACGCGCAGCGTCATCTTGTCCTTGATGAAGTTGATGACGAACAGCTCCAGCTTCGCGCCGGCGACTTCCTGCTCCTCGATGGCCAGAATCTGTCCAACCCCGTGGGCCGGATAGACGATGAATTCGTTGGTCTTGAAGCCTTGACGTTGAGTCGTCTTCTTCATGGTCATTCCGGGCAAAACTCCTTCAACGGCCACTTTGCGGCGGCCGGTCTTGGCGACGGGAACCCCGCTGCGGGCACTGCCACGCGAGGCCTGCGAGGTCCGCCGCGGCGCGGCGGACTTTTTGTTCCTCCGGCTTCCGCCGGAAGAGGTCTTCTTCGTTTTCTGACGCGATTTTCCTGCCACTGCTCACGCGTGGGTTGCACGCCCTCTGAAAGACCCTCGGGAATGGCTCCGAAAAAATAGGCTCCCCACGGGGAGCGTTCTTTCGGGCGCTTATTCGCCTTATAGAACTACATATAGCACATTTTCGGCCAAAATCAAAGCGTTATGGCAGTGCAAAAGGACAAATCAGGCCTGCGAAACGCGCAAATTTTTCGCCGCTGGGTTAACGCCCGCCCGCGGGCACGAGTTCCCGCCCCTGAAGGGCCGGAAGCCGCTCTAAAACGGCCTAAAATCAGTCGCCCTCGCCGGGCTCCGGAGAAAAGTATTTCTCTTTGCCCGCGACCCCCTCCCAGTCCTTCGAATCGGCGGGCGGCTCCCTCTTGATCGTGATGTTCGGCCAGATTTTCGCGTATTCGGCGTTAATTCCCAGCCATTTTTCCAGACCGGGCTCGGTATCCGGCTTGATCGCCTCCACCGGGCATTCCGGTTCGCAGACGCCGCAGTCGATGCATTCGTCCGGGTGGATGATCAGCATGTTGGCGCCCTCGTAGAAGCAGTCGACCGGACACACCTCGACGCAATCCATGAGCTTGCACTTGATGCAGCTTTCATTGACGACGTAGGTCATCCGGCACTCCACGAGAAGGCGCTTAGATTTCGCGCGTCCCTAACGCAAGGGATACCACCACGCAAGGGACGCGAGGCGGAATTGCTGGTCTATATCGGCGGCGGGCCACCGGTGGCGGTCAAATCCTGATACAGCGCGCGCGCCGCGTCCGATGCGCCACGCCGTTCCGCAAAACCGGCGACCTTCACCACCCGCACCGAGCGGTCGAGCGCAAGCGTCACCACATCGCCAACACCCACATTGTGGCTTGCCGCAAGGATGCGCTGCCCGTTGAGGCGGACATGACCCGCAGCTGTCAGAGCAGTGGCGGCACTACGCGTTCGCACAATGCGGGCATGCCACAACCATTTATCGATGCGCTGCCGGTCCAAAGTTCCCGGAGGGACCAAGGAGGTCAACGCCGCACGTCAGCGCCGTTCTTTGGCATTGGCCTCGAGCTGCTGCTTGAGCG
>JBAXCT010000397.1:0-1837 GCA_037141375.1 Chthoniobacterales bacterium
AACTGGATCGGCCGGTCGGAGGGTGCGTTCGTCGACTTCATGCTCGCGGGGAGCGGAGCCAAGATCACCGTCTACACCACGCGACCGGACACGCTCTTCGGCGCGACCTACATGGTCCTCGCGCCAGAGCACCCGCTCGTCGCCGAGATCACCACGCACGAGCAGCGGGATGCGATGGAGGAATACATCCGTAGATCCGCAGCCAAATCGGAGCGCGACCGTCAGGATGCCTCGAAGGAAAAAAGCGGCGTCTTCACCGGCGCGTATGCAGTCAACCCGGTCAACGGCGCACACCTCCCAGTCTGGATCGCCGACTATGTGCTCACCTGCTACGGCACCGGCGCCATCATGGCCGTGCCGGCGCACGACGATCGTGATTTCGCTTTCGCGAAGAAGTTCGATCTCCCCGTCATCGAGGTGGTGAAACCAGCTCAACCGGAGGAAGGTTGTTTCACCGGCGAGGGCACGGCCGTCAACTCTGGCTTTCTCGATGGCCTCCCGACCGCCGAGGCCAAAAAGAAGATCACGCTGTGGCTGCAGGAACGCGGACTCGGCAGCGCCACGGTGCAATACAAGCTGCGCGACTGGCTCTTCTCGCGCCAGCGCTATTGGGGCGAACCGTTTCCCGTGGTGTGGGAAAACGGGCGGCACCGGGCGCTGGAGGACAGCGAGCTTCCCGTGCGTTTGCCGGAATTGGCCGACTTCAAACCCACCGGCACCGCGGAACCCCCTCTCTCCAAAGCCGCGAACTGGGTGCATTACTCGGGCACCGCGCGTCGCGAGCTGAACACCATGCCGCAGTGGGCCGGATCCTGCTGGTATTACCTCCGCTACTGCGACCCGAAGAACCGCGAACGCTTCGTCGGCGAGGAAGCCGCGCGCTACTGGCTGGGCGACGGGAGCGGCAAACCCGGCGGCGTGGATCTTTATGTCGGCGGCACGGAGCACGCCGTCCTGCATCTGCTCTACTCGCGCTTCTGGCACATGGTGCTGCACGATCTCGGACACCTGCCCACCCCGGAACCGTTCCAGCGCCTCGTCAACCAAGGCATCATCCTCGGCACCGACGGACAAAAAATGTCCAAGAGCCGTGGCAATGTGGTCAATCCGGACGAAGTGATCAACGAGTACGGGGCCGACGCTTTCCGCCTCTACGAGATGTTCATGGGCCCGCTCGAACAGATGAAGCCGTGGAGCATGAAGGGCGTGGAAGGCGTCTACCGCTTCCTCGCGCGCGTCTGGCGTTTGGCCATGGTCGAGGATCAGGAGGGTAACTGGCGGCTGTCCGATGCGCTCGCCGACATCGGTGCGACGCCGTCACAGTTGCGCGTCCTCCACGCCACGATCAAGAAAGTGACGCACGATCTGCGCACCATGTCGTTCAACACCGCCATCTCGCAAATGATGGTTTGCGTCAACGAACTGACCTCGGCGGACAAGCGTCCGGTTTCCGCATTGCGCACGCTGCTCGTCCTCTTAAGTCCTTTCGCGCCGCATATGGCGGAGGAACTTTGGTCGAAGCTCGGCGCGAAATTCGCGGGCTTCGAGGGATCGGCGCACGGGCAAACTTGGCCGACTCACGACGAATCGCTGCTCGTCGAGAACGAAGTCGAGGTTGTCCTGCAAATCAACGGCAAGGTCCGCGACAAAATGGTCGCGCCGAAGGACGCCACGCGCGAACAACTCGAGGCCGCAGCACGCGCCCATGAAAAATTCGCCGCGCAGATCGCGGGGAAGGAAGTGGTCAAGGTCGTCGCCGTCCCGGGCAAGCTGGTCAATTTCGTGATCAAGGGCTGACGCGCACTTGCCACGCGCCTCGACGGGAACGTAGTTTCGC
>JBAXCT010000398.1:0-1827 GCA_037141375.1 Chthoniobacterales bacterium
GAATTCTTACTAATATGTCAAGAAATAGGCGGATGTGATTCGAGGCGTGTGGTCGGAGAACGGAGGTTGGAGGGTTAGTGAAACAGGAAATACCGAAAAGATGAGATGCTGAAAACGGCTCAGAGCCGCAGTAACTAGTCGCGGGTTGCTGGTAAAAAGTAACGAAGGATCGCAGTGAGGCAGGCTTAACCCTTCATCGGCCGAGGGCAAAGTGTTAGGAGTCGAATACGCCTTCGCTTTGCAACGGAGTGACGAGGGTCGGAGGTCAGGAGCGTGCGGGATGAACTTTTGCACCTCGTTGTATTTGCCGATAAAGTAAAAATACAACGAGGGGCCGGTGGTTTGAAAAGATGGCGACGCCGCCTTTGCCGCGGGTGGGACGACGGGCCGGAGACCGGAGGATGGAGGTCAGCTCAGGGATTTGACGTGGGGGTCGTCGAGAATGATTCGGTCGGTGGTGATAATGGTCATATCTTCGATCCGTGCGGTGGCGATGATGATTCGGTCCGCTGGATCGCGGTGAACGGGGCTGGGCAAGGAATATGCCTCCTCGATGATTACCAAGCAGATCGGGGCGATATTCCATCCGTTCCGGTCCGTTTGTGTGCGAAACCATTTCTTCCAGTGCTGCGGAAGATAGATCTTTTCCCTCTCCTGCAGGCAGGCGAGCTCAGCCGCGACAATAGAACTGCAGTGGACGATCTGCTCGGACGAAGCAACAAGCCCGCATGCTTGGGCGCTGAGTCGGCCGGGCGCCGCCGCCAGATAAAGCAGCGCGCAGGTATCCAGCAGGATCATCGAACCATATCGCTCCCGGCCAACATTCCCCAGTCTTCGACCGGTATGGCGGGACCTTCGAGGTCGCCTAGGATTTTGACCGTTGGATCGAAGCCGCAGACGGAACGGTTTGAGCGGGTGGCAAGCGGTATAATTCTGGCCACGGGCTTGTTGCGGGAGCAGACCAAGATGGAGTCGCCAGCCTGCACCTTGCCGAGCAACTCACTGAGGCTGTTCTTCAGAGCCGCGATATTGACGGCATGTGTCATGGCCTTAAATATAGCTTCAAACATGGCCAAATAAAGCTTGCTCGCAGCTTCGAAAGTAGGCTGCCGCCCTTGGTCTCGGTGCAGGATGGCACGTAACCAGGCAAATCTGTGATGGGTGGCGCGGATGCGCAGAAAGTGTCTAACCGCCGCCGAGGATTTTCCGGGCGATGGGCAAAAGGGTGCGGGCGCTGCGGTGCCATTTGGCCACGCGATCAAGGCGGAAGCGCATAGAGGATAAGGATGAAGACTGAGACAGGAAAGCTGAGTTGAGGGATGAGGGATGAGAGTTGAGGGATGCGCGGAGGGCTTTGACGCGGGACTCTGTGGATTCGAGGCGGGGAATGATGCGCTCTTTGAGAAATCCGGAGATGAGGAGTTTCATCTCGAGTTTGGCCGTGTAGAGTGCCTGACGCGATCCGCCGGGCTTCTCCTTCACCACGGCACCGAAGGCTTCGAGCTGTCGTAGCCCTTGGCTGATCGAGCCCTGACTGATCTTGAGCCGGCGAGCGATTTCTTCCATGATAAGAGGCTTTTCGCGTGAAAAGAGCAGGCCGTAGATTTGGCCGTAGGACCGAGGGTTGCCGAATAGCTCGGCTAAATCGGCAAAGATGGCGACAAGTCCTTCCTCGTAGGCAATGACAGCGGCCGCAGAGGCTTTCGCGGGCACGTCGAGTTCGATTGCTCCGACCATGGACGGCAAACTCGCTCGCGTGCTTAGCTGTGTCAAATCAAAATGAACTTACACAGACTTGGTGCAGCTTGGGCCTCAATCAGAGGCCGT
>JBAXCT010000399.1:0-1825 GCA_037141375.1 Chthoniobacterales bacterium
CAAGGCCGCTGACCGGCCGCGCCAGCGGATTGTCCGTGTGACCGATCTCGCGGCACAGCCGCAGCGACGCTTCGCCGACTTTGTAGGACGGACCCGCATCGCCGAGGATCGCCGGATACATTTTATCGCCGTGGATGACGACGGCGTAGTCGCCCACCTTCGGTCCGCCATTGCCCATCATGAATCCGGGAAGAACAACGGAGGGATCGGCCTGCGAGACGAGAAAGCTCGCGCTTTTCAGGTCGGAGATATTGCGCTTGGCCGAGGAAATTTCTTCGCGCAACTTCGCTTTGCGCGCGTCGGTCGTTCCGGGCTTGGCCGCTTCCGCCTCGGCCTTGGCGATGCGTTCCTCGTATTTGGCGATGAAGGGATTCGGCCGGTCCGTCGTCTTCGGCCAGCGGTAACTCGTCTGTGGCTGGAAGAATTGGTTCGACCCGTCGATCTCGATGTTGCGGTCGCCATCGGAGCCGTCCACGTTCACATCCATATCTCCCTGCACGAGCAGCGCCTTGCGCCCGCTCTCCGGATGCTTCAGCTCGAGGATCGTATCGCAGTCGTAGTAGTTGTGCCGCGAAAGGATCTGCTCGATCTGCTCGAGGCGATCTTTGAGGAAGCTCATTTTGCGCCGGTAGAGATCCTCGTAGTCGGGCGAAACTTTCGCCGTTTCGAGCAGCAGCGGCAACGAAGGCAGAACTTCATGAAGCTGGCTGTTCGCAACCTTCAGGTCTTCGAGCGTGCTCGCCGCATGCGGCGTGCGGATCTTGAGATTCAGCTCGAGCCGATAGGAGCCGTCCTTCTCGCGATCGCGCGCCGCGGTCGACCCTTCCTCGGTTTCCACCGTCCACTTGTATTGCAGCCCGTTGAAAATCATCCCGGTATCCATCGGCTTGCGCTTGATGAACGGCGTCGGTTCCGGCGTTGGCTTGGGCGTCGGTGTCGGTGAGACGGCGGGAGCAGGCGTCGGCGTGGTAGGTGGCGGAGGCAGCGCGGGTTTGCACCCAGCAAGAACAAGAGTGGCCAGCAGACATCGGTTGAGCACGCAGAACCTCATCCGCCGATAACTTCATGCCAAAAGAAAGATGTCCAGCCCAAGTAGAAAATTTAAGCGCAGCCGGGGGATGTTGTGCTACTTTGATGGTTGCTCTAGCTCTCACGGCGAAAAGTGACGAACCGCCATCTTCAGGCCAAGCGTGCCGGGAAAACCCTCTACAATCATGAGCAATGAAGAAACTCCGACACTGGTCGCCCAACCACGGCGCGACAAGGCGACCGTGACTGGGCACGGCAAGCGCGTTGTCGAATTGATCGACGGCGTCAAAATCCGCGAACTCTCCACGGTCGTGGATTATCGCGGGGAGCTGACGGAAATGTGGAATCCCGATTGGAACTTCGACCAAGGTGGCGTGCCTTACGTTTATCATGTCAGCTGCGGCCCAGGCAGCATCAGGGCATGGGTCGTCCACCTCAAACAAACCGACCGTCTCTATTATCCCTCGGGCCGGTTCCAGGTTGTCCTCTATGATGCGAGGGAGAACTCCCCCACCCGCGGCCGAGTCAACGAGCTGTATTTCGGTGCGGCCAAACGCGCGCTCTTGCTTATTCCTCCCGGGGTCTACCACGGCGTGCGCAACGCAGGCTCCGAGGAGGCGTGGTTTATCAACATGCCTTCCACCCCCTACCGCCACGACGACCCCGACAAATACCGCCTTCCCTTGGATTCTCCGGAAATTCCCTTCACATTTCAGTCGCTCGAGCAGGCCAGACTGCACGTTTAGGGCAATCCCTTGAATCGCCGGATCGCATCGATCTGGCGCCCCCTGCGCAG
>JBAXCT010000400.1:0-1810 GCA_037141375.1 Chthoniobacterales bacterium
TTCTTTTTCTGTGGTTGATGTTTGGCGTCGTGGTGTGTCATCAAAATGTGCGGCGTCGCATCTGGTGTCAATTCGATGTTTCGCGGCGGTATGTGGGTGTTTGTGGCAAAGAAGTGGGGTCACATATTGACCGTTGACCTTCTCGTCAGATGAAAGGATGCAGCTTTCATACGCATGGAAAGCCGGCTGGGGGCCGAGAGACCGGACACGAAGAGCCGGAGCGAAGCGGAGCCGCAGATAGCCCCAAGGCAAACAGCGTGAGGGTCGCCGCGGCGACTAAACTACCGAGGGCAAACTTATCCGGAACTATTCAGTCGGAGACGCGAATGAAACGCTTGCCATCGTGGTTTTTCCAGGGGGCGCAGGCGTCCCGCCTGTGTTGTCTGGTCGTGACGGGCGGGACGCCCGTGCCCCTTGGCCAAGCACTGAATCGCTCACCAATTACTGAAGAAGTGGGGTCACATCTTGACATTTGACATTCCACCACCTGGCGGCAGAGGCAGCTACACCCGGCCGAAAACTAACCGCGCATTCTGGGACCGCAAATGCGAGGAAAACATGGTCCGCGACCGTCGCGTCACCCGCCGGCTCCGGGGCAGGGGATGGAAAGTCATCCGCATCTGGCAACATTCCCTCAAGAAATCTCCCGAAGCCTGCCTCACCCGCATCCGCCGCGCGCTTACTGCCTATGGGGGAACAGACCTGTGTCTTCGAACCCTGCGATTGAATCTGCATTTGCGGCATCCTTGCTGACACGCACCCTGCCGGATAGTTTGCGAGCCGATGCGTGTTGTATTGGACACCAGCGTGTTGGTCGCCGCCGCCCGGTCGAAGCTGGGAGCTTCCAATGCTCTGCTTGAACTCTTGCCTTGCAAGGAATTCACGCCAGCCGTGTCGGTTTCGGCCTTCATTGAGTATCGGGATGTGCTCCTTCGTCCGGAGAATCTGTTGCACCGCACGGCCGGCCAAGCCGAGGCGTTTCTGGACTTCCTGCTTTCCGTCAGTCGCTTGCAGAAGATTCACTTCCTCTGGCGACCCGCCCTTCCTGATCCGGATGACGACCTTTTTCTCGAGCTGGCAGTCGCCGCGCGATGTGCCTATATTATCACCCACAACACCCGCGACTTCCGGGGAGCGGAAAAGTGGGGAGTAAGCGCGGTCACTCCGTCAGACTTCCTGCGAAAAATCAAAGCAAAGACATGAGCACATTGACCATCAGCATGCCCGAGGGTTTGGCCAAGCAACTGCAAGTCTGTGCCGCCGAGGAGGGCGTCACGGTCGACCAGTTGATCGCCTCGGCCGCAGGCGAGAAGCTCAGTGCGCTCATGACTCTCGATCATCTTCGCGAACGCGCTGCACGGGCCAACCGGCAAGACTTCATCGATTTCCTCAAAGGATCGCCCGACGTGGCGCCAATACCGGGCGACGAGCTGTAGTTCCAGCGGAACAAAATCACCGGCTGGAGAAGGCATCTTCTTTACCCGGAAAGCCCGACTTTGCCTTTGCCTAGGGGCTATCTACGTCCGCCGCTGCGGACTCCGGATCCCAAGCAGAAGGTCGCCGTTTTCGTCGACGGATGGTTGATGGCATTTGCTTCCCTGCAAACGGTGCCACCCCTTTGGGGCTACCTTCGGTAGTCTTCCGCGTCTGTTCCCACAGACTTGGTTCTGGCACGGCTGCCCGAAGTGCTACACGCGCCCGAGGACCAACCGCGCATTTTGGGACCGCAAACGCGAGACCAACATGGCCCGCGACCGCCGCGTGAACCGCTCGCTCCGGGGCAGGGGATGGAAAGTCATCCGCACCTGGT
>JBAXCT010000401.1:0-1805 GCA_037141375.1 Chthoniobacterales bacterium
GTCGTGTCGTCGTCCGCGATGGCTCCGGTCGTTCGGTCCTCGAGGCTGGCGGCCAGCGTTCCTCGCAGGAAGTTGCTGGCATCCTTCACATCTTCCACTTTGCTGCGGGGTTTCGGGTCGGCGTTGTCGGAAATCATCGTCTTGGCGGTGATCCTCTTTAATAAACCGGGTCGGCGCCGCGGGCAATCGCGTAATGAGCGGGTTGCACGAACGCCCGGATTGAGTCAAAAGTATCTTGTTGTGTCCGACATCGTCTCCCAGTCCTTCCTTCCCGAGCGGCTGACTGCGTTTTCTGTGCTGCGTGCCTACCGCGATGGGTTTTTCCCCATGGCCTGCGGCGACGGCCGGCTGCGCTGGTTCTCGCCCGACCCGCGGGGCATCCTGCCGCTCGATCGCTTCCATGTGCCGCACGGTTTTCGCCGCGCCCTGCACTGCTTGGATTTTTCCGTCACGATCAACACGGTTTTCGACCAAGTTGTCGCGGGCTGTGCCGACCGACCGGAAACATGGATCGATCCAGCCATTGCCCGCGTTTACTCCGAACTGCACGCGCAGGGTGCGGCGCATAGCGTGGAGGTCTGGTCCGACGGGCGGCTGGTCGGCGGCCTCTACGGCGTACAGTTGGGCGGTGCGTTTTTCGGCGAGTCGATGTTTTCGCGCGTCAGCGAGTCCTCCAAGCTGGCTCTCTTCGCCTTGGTCGAAATCCTGCGCGACCGCGGCTTCGGGTTGCTCGACATCCAGTGGGTGACGGAGCACCTCGGCAATTTCGGCGCGGTGGAAGTGCGCCGCCTTGCTTATCTCAAGCTGCTCCACGCGGCGATGGCGTCAAATGCGTGTGTCTTCCATGCGGCCGGTCCTTGGTCGCCCGCGAACCGCCGTGCGGTCCGCGGTCGCGAGGCCGTGCACTGAGTTTCAGGGGCGCGAGGTCACCTCGCCGTCGGAAAAAACGGTGATAATGTTTTCCTCGCGGCTGGCGGTCTGAGCCGAGGTGAGAGGGCGCCGCGCGGCATCCATTGTGATGGTGAAGCCGCGCTCCAGCGTCTGCCGCGGTCCGAGCAATTCCAGGGCGTGGGAGAGCCGTGTCTGATTCTCTCGCCGTTGATGCAGCATCGCGGCCACGGCTTTGTCTTTTCGCCGCTGCAGATCGGAGAGACGTTCCCGCAGGGTGCGCAGGCGCGTGGTGGGTGTGTGTGCGCGCAGGACGGACCCGGCCCGGTGCGATGACATACGCAGAAGCTCCAGCCTGGTCTGCACGGCGAGGGCGCTTCTCTCGCGCAGATCGTCGGTCATTTGCCGCAGATCCGCCACCCTTCGCTGTGGCAGGGAGAAGGCGTGCGAGGCGGTGCGCGTTTCCAATCGGGCTCGCGCCAGATCGAGCCTTCCTTCCACCTCGCGCCCGAGCCGCCGCACCACGACAGCCAGCCGCGCCAGCGTGTCGGCGCGATCCGCGCAGAGAAGCTCCGCGGCGGCGCTCGGAGTGGGCGCGCGCACGTCGGCCGCAAGATCTGAAGTGGTTGTGTCGATCTCGTGGCCCACGGCGGAAATCACGGGAATAGTGCTCGCGGCGATGGCGCGAGCGACGATCTCCTCGTTGAATTCCCAAAGATCCTCGAGGCTACCTCCGCCCCGCGTGACAACGATGACATCGACCCCCGGAAATCCGCTGCGCTGGAACTCGGAAAAATTGCCCACCGCGGCGGCAATCTCCGCGCTCGCGCCGCGTCCCTGGACGCGCACAGGGGCGATGAAGATTTCGAGGTGCGGTCCGCGCCGGCCGAGGATCTGCAAAAAATCGCGGATGGCCG
>JBAXCT010000402.1:0-1792 GCA_037141375.1 Chthoniobacterales bacterium
CGCTCATCATTCGCTTTTTTGATTGCCCAGCGTTCTTCATCGCCGGTCTTGATTGCGGCGGTATCGATCATCGCAGCAATTATTTCACCATACTTATAATTATCGCTTAGCACCGTTGCTGGACAGGCTTCCCTAAAAGCCTGCTTCGGGACATCAAAGACCGGATCGATCGACGAATTCAGGCTCATCGTGAATTTATCTGTAGTGAAGCGCCAAAGCCGTTGCGATTCCGAGTCGTCGCCCGCCGTTCTCGCTGCCCCTAACGATGAAACTAACGATTCAAAACTGTCCTCGCTGATCGGAAAGAAATACTCCACGACGGCGGCCGCGGCAGCAGTTCGCATCTGCTGCTTGGTTTCAGCAAAAACGGAAGGAGCAATGCGCTGTCTCGGCCATGGTCGCAGATCATTGTTTTTTTGAAGCGTCACGCCCATCAGGAGGTTGTCGATCACGGTAGTCGCGAGGGAATCGATCTCCTCCGCCGTCAGAAATGCTGATGCCGCAGCGCTCGATTGAACGGCATTTGATATAGAATTCCGGACCTTTGGGAAAAGTTCCTCGACGAGGATCTCGCGAATCTCGGCCATTTGCGAATCGATCGCCGCTGCCTCTTCGGGCGGAGTGAGCCTCGGCGGGATTACAAAGAGATCTGCGATCGACTGCATGGCGTACCAGGAATGCCCTTGCGTGGTAGCTTGAGTGCGCGTCTCTGGAATAGGGAATTCCTTCGCCCATTCCTCAATGAGCCGCAGCAGACGATTTCGTCGCCATGCGGACATCGTCTCAAACGTTAGGACGGCATTCGGCGATTGCTCAACTGCAGCGATTCGCGCTGCGAAGAATTCGGCATCGGCCTCCGGAATGGAATGGACTTGAGCGACGCGGCTAACCTCGCGATCGGTCTCCGGCGAGGCGTTTGCCACCTGTGCGAACGCGATCGACAGGAAGCAGCAGAAGCCCGAGAGAGTCGCGACAGCGGCACGGCCGATTCTCATCTTGTGGCACCATCCACATGCCGAATGTGGCATTTGGTTAGTTGGATTCGGAGGCGGAATTCGAATTGGTCGGAGCATGGACAAGCTCGAATGACATAACCCCGCGAAGTTCGCCACGCTGCAAGAAGATCGCCGATGCCACGGTAATGCCCGCGGGCCGAAACAGCCTAAGTTGTAGGAGAGTGCTTCTACTTCAATGGAGTTCCCTGCGAGACCAAGTACCTTAAATCGGGCCCACGTGGCTGAGATGGTGTGCTGAGGGGTTTAGCCACCCTGTGATCCGTTCCCCCAGCGACAGTGACCTCGCTCGATTCCCCACCAAAAATGAATCTACGCGCAGCGCCCCCCTTGTCAAGGGAAATGACGGCCAACATGAAAAAAACGCGTGATGTCTTCTTCTTGCGTTCGCTCGTCGGCTCAAGCTGCGAGCGGGGCAGGCATGGCGGAACATCAATGACCAAGGGACTTACGGCTCACTTTGAGCCGATCGGTGCCGGCACCGCTGTGCCGCCAGGTTACCGCTTAAGGGCCAGCAGCACCGCACCGGAGGCGACTAGTAAGATGCCGGTCCACTCTCGCGGCGTGGGCCGCTCGCCCAGAAATGCCACGGCGAAGATCGCCACCAGCACCACGCTGAGTTTGTCGACCGGCGCCACCCTTGAGGCATCCCCGATTTGGAGCGCCCGGAAATAGCACACCCACGAGGCCCCCGTGGCCAGTCCGGAGAGCCCCAGAAAGAGCCAGGTGCGCGGCGGGAGCGCCAGTGGATTGCTCCACGCGCCGGTGCTCCACACAAA
>JBAXCT010000403.1:0-1785 GCA_037141375.1 Chthoniobacterales bacterium
CTCGACCCGCGCGTGGAGGAGGAAGTTTGCGCGGAACTCGGACTTAAGGCAGCGATGCTATCCACCCAGATTGTGCAGCGCGACCGGCACGCGGAATTCATGACCGTGCTGGCCCTTGCGGCAAGCTCGGTCGACCGGTGGGCCACAGAGTTCCGTCATTTGCAACGCACCGAAGTGCTCGAGGTGGAGGAGTTTTTCGCCAAGGGCCAAAAAGGCAGCTCCGCCATGCCGCACAAGCGCAACCCGATCACCGGCGAGCGCCTGAGTGGCTTAGCCCGTGTTATCCGCGGGCACGCGGTCACCGCTCTCGAGAACGTGGCCCTCTGGCACGAGCGCGACATCAGTCACAGCAGCGCCGAGAGGATCATCCTGCCGGACGCCTGCACCCTGCTCGATTACATGCTCGCGCTGCTGACCAAGCTGGTCACCAGCCTCCAAATCTATCCCGATAATATGCGGGCCAACATGGATAAATCCCGCGGTCTCTTCGCCAGTCAGGCCGTGCTTTTGAAACTCACCGAGAAGGGATTCGAGCGTCAGAAAGCCTACGAAGCGGTGCAGCGCGCCGCGCTCAAGACATGGGCTGGCGATGGCGAATTCATGGCCAATCTCGCCGCCGATCGGGAAATCTCGCAGGCGCTGGACGCCGCGGAATTGCAGGATGCCTGCGGTCTGGACCGGCACTTCCGTCACGTGGACAAAGTTTTCCGCGATCTCGGGCTCGAGAGTTGACGCTGATGTTCTCCCGCCTTTCTGACAAGTTACAGGACGTCTTCAAGGACCTGCGCGGACACGGCCGCATCAGCGAGTCGAACGTCAACGACGCCCTGCGCGAGGTGCGTCTGGCCCTGCTCGAGGCCGATGTCCATTTCAAGGTGGCGAAGGATTTTGTCGCGAGGGTCAAGGACAAGGCGCTCGGACACGAGGTGTTGCGCAGCGTCACGCCGGGGCAGCAGATCGTCAAAATTTTCCACGATGAGTTAACTGCGTTGCTCGGCGGAGATTCCGTCCCGCTCAACCTTGGACCGCAGGCCCGCATTCTGGTGGTCGGCCTGAATGGCGCCGGCAAGACGACGACTTGCGCCAAGTTGGCCGCGTATTTGAAAAAACAGGGCCGCGTGCCCGTCCTCGTGGCGTGCGATCTCCAGCGGCCCGCCGCCATCGAGCAACTTGCCACCTTGGCTGCACAGGTTGGTGTGCCTGTCTTCCGCCCCGAGCCCGGCGAAAAAAATGTCCTGCGCGCCGTGCGTGAAGGTATGGTCTGGGCTAAGACGCAGTCCTGCAATGTCGAGATCTACGACACGGCGGGCCGTCAGGACCTCGACGACAGCCTTATCGACGAACTGCGCAAGGTGAAGGAAGCCGTGCAGCCCAACGAGAGTCTTCTCGTCTGCGATGCAGCAACCGGGCAGCAGGCGGTCAGCGTGGCGGAGAAATTCCACGGGGCCGTTGGCGTGACCGGGCTCATCCTGACCAAACTTGATGGCGACGCCCGAGGCGGGGCGGCCCTTTCCCTGCGCGAAGTGACAGGGCAGCCCGTCAAATTCGCCGGTACCGGCGAGAAAGTGGAAGCCTTTGAGGTGTTTTATCCGGACCGTCTGGCCGGCCGGATCCTCGGGATGGGTGATGTGGTCAGCTTGGTCGAGAAGGCAGCGGCGAGCTTCGATGTCGAGGACGCAACCCGTCTGGAACAGCGCATGCGCTCCGCCCAGTTCGATCTCAATGACTTCCTCGAGCAGTTCAAGATGCTCCGCAAAATGGGACCGCTCGAGAATCTGCTTGGAC
>JBAXCT010000404.1:0-1784 GCA_037141375.1 Chthoniobacterales bacterium
CCACCGATGGTGCTGCCCTCCTTGGCCATCTGGATGAAGAGTTCGCCGGGTTGTCCGTTCTCGAAGAGCCCGACGGTGATGTATCCCTCGTGGCCGGCGATATCGAACTTGTGGTTAAGCGCGACGCGGGTGTCCGGCAGGCGGTGGCGCGGCGGTTGGTTGAGCTTGGCGCGCATGGCGTCGAGTTCATCTTCCAGTTCGATGACGCGGTCCTCCAGCTCGCTCTTGGTGGAGAGCTCGGCTTCGAGTTCTGCCGTCCCGCCCATGCCGTGCTTTTTCTTGTCGGTGACGACAGGCGCCGAACGTTTGGACCCGTCGCGATAGATGGCGATGGCCTTGAGGCCGAGTTTCCAACCCTCGACATAGGTGTCGACGATATCGTCGACCGTGGCGTGCTCGGGCAGGTTGACCGTCTTGGAGATGGCCCCGGAGAGGAAAGGCTGGGCGGCAGCCATCATGCGGATGTGCGCATGGTAGCTGAGGCTTCGCTGTCCGCGCATCGGCTTGAACGCGCAATCAAAGACCGAGACGTGCTCGGGACGCAGGCCGCTCGTGACTGTCTTTCCGTCCTGCTCGACATCCTCGATCGTGTCGTATTTGTCGATGTGCGCGATGATGCTCTCGATATCGTTGCCGCTGTAGCCGAGCTTGTGCAGGGCGGGGCGGACCGTCTGGTTGACGATCTTGAGCATGCCGCCGCCGGCGAGGAGCTTGTATTTGACCAGCGCGATGTCGGGTTCGATGCCGGTCGTGTCGCAGTCCATGAGAAAACCGATCGTGCCGGTCGGGGCGAGCACGGTGACCTGCGCGTTGCGGTAGCCCTGCTGTTTGCCGAGTTGCAATGCCCCGTTCCACACGAGGCGAGCCTCGTCGCGGAGGTGATCGAACTCTCCGGCCTTCTCGATCTGCTCGACCGCGTCGCGGTGCATCTTGATCACCTCGAGCATGGAGTCGATGTTGTCGGGTTCGACCGTCTTGTTCACGCCGCTGGCGCTGGAGTCGCGGTAGCCCGGGAAGGGGCCGGTGATCGCGGAGATGCGCGCGCTCTGCTCGTAGGCGTGCCCGGTCATGATCGAGGTGATCGAGCCGGCGAGGGCGCGGCCTTCCGGGCTGCTGTAGCCGTGCCCGTAGCTCATGATGAGGGCGCCGAGGTTGGCGTAGCCGAGGCCGAGGGTGCGGAAGATGTGGCTGTTCTCCGCGATGTATTTCGTCGGGTAGCTCGCGTTGTCGACCAGGATTTCCTGCGCGGTGATGAAGATGCGCACGGCGGACTTGAACTTCTCCACGTCGAAACTGCCGTCCTCGCGCTTGAACTTCATGAGGTTGAGTGAGGCGAGGTTGCAGGCCGTGTTGTCGAGGAAGAGATATTCCGAGCACGGATTGGTCGAATTCTGGCGCGCGGTGCCCTTGCAGGTGTGCCACTTGTGGATCGTGGTATCGAACTGCATCCCGGGGTCGCCGCAGACGTGCGTGCCTTCGCCGATCTTGCGCAGGAGGGCGCGCGCGTCCTTCTTCTCGCAAGGCTTGCCGTCGGTCACGCGCACGGTGGTCCACTCGCGCCCGTTTACAGCGGCCTCCATGAACTCGTCGCTCACGCGCACGGTGAGATTTTCGTTCTGGTACATGACCGAACCGTAGGCCTCGCCGTTGAAGGAACCGTCGTAGCCCTGCTCGATGAGCGCCCAGGCTTTTTTCTCCTCGCGCATTTTGGACTCGATGAATTCCTCGATGTCGGGGTGCCAGTCCTTGAGCGTGTTCATCTTGGCCGCGCGGCGCGTCTTGCC
>JBAXCT010000405.1:0-1770 GCA_037141375.1 Chthoniobacterales bacterium
CAAGGCCGAGGAGGCGCCGGGCCGCGGCTACCACTGGGGCATGGCGACGCCCCACGCCAATCTTCCCCGCGGCACCCGCATCAAGGTTGGCGTCTCAGGTTCGCTGCAGCAGATTCTCTTCGGACCGGCTGAGGTGGATGACGGGAGCCAGAATCTCGTCGGTGCCATCACCACATGCATGGGCAATGTCGGTGCGTCCAACCTGCGCGAGTTCCAAGAGACCGAGATTATCATTGCACCCTCGATCAAGTCGGAGGGCAAACTCTTCCAGATGGTTCAGAACGTGGGCATGGCGCGATGAGCGAGCGGCGCGTTGTCATCACCGGCATCGGGGTCATCAGTCCCATCGGCAACGACCTGCCGACCTTCTGGGAAAACCTCAAGTTGGGCCGCAGCGGCATCGGTAGAATCACGGCTTTCGACCCCGAGAAATTCGACTGCCAGATTGCCGGCGAGGTGAAGAATTTTACCGCGGCCCCTTATTTCAAGACGCCGAAGGATGTCAAACGCACCGACCGCTATACGCAGTTCGCGGTGGCCGCGACCAAGATGTGCCTCGAGGATTGCGGGATTGATCTGGGCTCGATCGATCTCGATCGAGCCGGCGTGATGATAGGCAGTGGCGTCGGCGGGCTCGCCACGATGGAGGAGCAGGTCACCAAGCTCATCACCCGCGGTCCAGACCGCACCTCGCCGTTCATGATCGCGATGATGATCAGCAACATGGCGAGCGGTTTTATCTCGATGGAGCACGGGCTGCGCGGTCCCAACATGGCCATCGTCACGGCTTGCGCCACCGCCAACCACTGCATGGGCGAAGCCTGGCGCATCATCAAGTTCGGCGATGCTGACGTCATGTTGGCCGGCGGAAGCGAAGCCTGCGTGGTGCCGGTCGGAATCGCCGGCTTCGCTGCGATGCGGGCCCTCAGCGTGCGCAACGATGCGCCCGAAAAAGCCTCTCGCCCCTTCGACAAGGACCGCGACGGTTTCGTCATGGGCGAGGGCGCAGGTGTGCTCGTTCTTGAGGAATACGAGCACGCCAAAAAGCGCGGTGCGAAAATTTACTGCGAGCTTGCGGGCTACGGGCTCACCGCTGACGCCTACCATATGACCGCACCCCAACCGGAAGGCGAGGGGGCGGCGCGCTGCATGCGCATGGCGATGAAGCACGCCAAGGTCAATCCCGAGCAGATCGATTACATCAACGCCCACGGCACCTCGACGCCGATCGGTGATGCCTGCGAGACCATGGCGGTGAAAGGTGCCTTCGGCAGCTACTCGCGCAATGGCCTCCTCGTCAGCTCCACCAAATCCATGACCGGCCATCTGCTCGGTGCGGCCGGTGCGGTCGAAATGGCCGCCTGTGTCATGGCCATGCGCGACGGCATCATCCCGCCGACCATCAATCTCGATCACTCCGACCCGCAGTGTGATCTCGACTACGTGCCGAACAAGGCGCGCGAGAAAAAGGTGCGCATCGCGCTGAGCAACTCCTTCGGTTTCGGCGGCCACAACTCCTCGTTGCTGATCAAGGCGGTCTGAGGCCGTCGTGGCAAACACCATGGACCGCGCGGAAGAGTTCCCCGGGCTCCCCGCCGAGCTCGCCGACTTTCGGCCCAGGGTTGCCTTGGTCCTCGGCTCCGGCCTCGGCGGATTCGTCGATGTGTGCGAAAAAATTTTCGAGCTGCCCTACGCGGCCGTACCCGGTCTGCCGGAATCGAAAGTTCCGGGTCATGCGGGAAAGTTTGTCGGCGCCGAGCTCGGCGGTGT
>JBAXCT010000406.1:0-1765 GCA_037141375.1 Chthoniobacterales bacterium
TCGCAGTGCAGTGGTGGCTGCTGCGGCGACGCTGGCGCCGCGCGCATCCGCAGCAGTGATCAGGACGCCTTCGGCGGCGCCGGCGGCGGGATCGGATCCAATCCACGTGCTTTGATCACCGCGACTGCTTCCGGCGATTGCAGGAATTTGATCAGCGCCTTGGCGGCATCCGGATTGGTGGCGTTGACATGAACGCCGCCGGCGAACGGCGTCACGCTCTGCAAATCGCCCGGCAGCGGGCCGACGACTTCGACGCCTTCGACGCCGAGCAATTCGGGCATCTGCTGGATGGCGATTTCGGCTTCGCCCTTGACGATGAAGCTGGCGCTCGGGATCCCGCGCGCCAGTTTGGCCTTGGCATTGATCTCTGCCGTGATGCCGAGTTGCTCAAACACCTTCGCCATGTGCGCGCCACTGGCGCCGCCGCTTGCGGGATCGGTGTAGGCGACGGCCTTGGCGGCGAGCAGGGCTTTCTTGAATGCGTCCGGCGTCGAGATATCGGGTTTCGGCGAACCCTTGAGCACGGCCACGCCCGTGGCGGAGCTGGCGAGCGGAGTACCCGTTCCGGTGATGACCTTGCCGTCTTTGGTCAGCGTGTCGATGCTGCTGGTGGTGCTGAACAGCACGTCGAAAACTTCGCCCTCGCTCACGCGCTTGGTGATGAGGCCCGAGGCGGCATAGCTGATGATGAGTTTGTGCCCGTTCGCTTCGAACTTCGGCTGCAGGTCGTGCCATACCTCCCTCAGGGCAGGCGTGGTGAGAACCTTGATATCCGCCGCTGCGGCCAATTGCAGCGAAACGAAAAAGGCGGCTATTGCGAGCGCAACGCGGCCCAGCGAAATTCTCATAACGCCCTCCCGGTGGCATTAATCTTTGCAGGAATTAGATTCCAAATTTGGGCTATGTTCAACGGGCTTCTGGCGGGCTTGAATATCTGACTTAAGACGCGTAATCGCCGCGTAACTACCGCCGCACGCTGCTTTAAAAACGGAGAATTAAGTGGCCGAGCCTTTCGACATCATCATCATCGGCTCCGGCCCGGGCGGTTACGTTACCGCCATCCGCGCGGCGCAACTTGGGTTCAAGGTTGCGATTGTCGAGCGCGATTATCTCGGCGGCATCTGCCTCAACTGGGGTTGTATTCCGACCAAGGCGCTGCTGCGCTCGGCGGAAGTTTTTCACAACATGCAGCATGCGAAGGATTACGGGCTGTCCGCCACGAACGTTTCGTTCGATGCGAAGGCGGTGGTTGCGCGCTCGCGCGGCGTCTCAAAGCGCCTCAACGACGGCGTCGAATTCTTGATGAAGAAAAACAAAGTCAGCGTGATCTGGGGCGAGGCGGGGATCGATGCGCCCGGCCGCGTCACGGTGAAAGCCTCGAAAGCGGCTGCGCCGAAGGGCGCGCTCGGCGCCGGATCGTATCAGGCCAAGCACATCATCATCGCCACCGGCGCGCGGCCGCGCGTGCTGCCGGGCTTGGAGCCCGACAAGAAACTGGTGTGGACTTATTTCGAGGCGATGGTGCCGGAGCGCATGCCGAAGTCGCTGCTGGTCGTCGGATCGGGCGCCATCGGGATCGAGTTCGCCAGTTTCTACCGCATGTTCGGCTGCGAGGTGACCGTGGTCGAGGTGCTGCCGCAAATTCTCCCCGTCGAGGACGCCGAGATCGCCGCCTTCGCGCGCAGGAGTTTCGAGAAACAAGGCATCAAGATTCTCACCAACGCCAAGGTGACCAAACTCGACAAAAAGAGCGACAGCGTCACCG
>JBAXCT010000407.1:0-1763 GCA_037141375.1 Chthoniobacterales bacterium
ACTCTGGAAGTTCCATGAGCGAGAGCAGCCCATACGCCTACGATTCGAAGATCGAGGGTAACGTCATCTTCACCCAGCTGGATACCGCCATCAACTGGATGCGGAGCAACTCGCTGTGGCCGATGCCCATGGGCCTAGCCTGCTGCGCGATCGAGTTGATGGCAGCGGGCGCATCGCGGTTCGACATCGCGCGGTTCGGCGCCGAGGTCATGCGGTTTTCTCCACGCCAGGCGGACGTCATGATCGTGGCCGGCACGGTAACGTACAAAATGGCGCTGGCGGTCAAGCGCATCTACGATCAGATGGCCGATCCGAAATGGGTCATCGCGATGGGCGCCTGCGCCTCCTCCGGCGGCATGTATCGCAGCTATGCCGTGCTGCAGGGCATCGATCATCTCGTGCCGGTCGACGTTTATGTCTCCGGTTGCCCTCCGCGCCCGGAGGCACTCCTCGACGGCCTCATGCAGTTGCAGAAAAAAATCATGGGCGAATCCTCCTTCCTCGATCAGAAGAAGGAACTGCTAGCTTCGATCTGAATGAACCTCGCGCAAGTCAACGACGCGCTGGCGTCACGTTTCCAGGCGGCGATCAAAGGCCGCGCTGAATTCCGCGGCGAGCTCACGCTGGAGATCGGAACCGACTCCCTGCGTGCAGTCTGCGAGTTTTGCCGAGACGAACTCGGCTTCGAGTTGCTGCTCGACATATCCAGCCTCGATAACTTTGAACACGAACCTCGCTATGAGGTCGTCTACGAGCTTTATTCGCTAGCCAGCGGATTGCACCTGCGCCTGAAGACAGCCGCCGCCGGGGAAGACAAGCCGACCGTGAACACCGTCTGCGACCTCTGGCCCACGGCCAATTGGCACGAGCGTGAGATCTGGGACATGATGGGAATCCGCTTCACGGGCCACCCCGACCTGCGCCGCATCATCATGTGGGAGGGCTACCCTTACCACCCGCTGCGCAAGGATTTCCCGCTCGAGGGAAAGTTCAGCGACGTGCCCGACGTTGCCTTCACCGAACCGGCCCCCCTCGCCGGAGGGCCATTTGTCACCGCACCCGTCGAGGGTACAACCGAAGCCCGCGAACCCCGCGCACGCCGCGCCGGCGACCTGCCGACGGACAAGGCCTTCATCGCCGAACCTTGATCTCGCGTCAGGAACAGTTGGCGGAGTTCATCTCCAGCCTCTCCCCCCACCCGGTCATCGGACTCGATACCGAAGCTGACAGCCTGCACAGCTACCATGAGAAAATCTGCCTGGTGCAGGTTTCCTCGCCGGAGGGAGGATGGCTCATCGATCCGCTGGCGGAAGCGGACCTGGGTGACTTTTACGCCTCGCTTTCGCGGCACCGCATTGTCATCCACGGCGCGGACTACGATCTGCGGTTGCTCAGCAGGCACCCCACCTTCGACGCACGCGATATTTTCGACACCTCGATCGCTGCAAGATTCGCCGGCCTCGAGCAGATCGGCTATGCCTCGCTGGTCGAAAAATTCTTCGGGGTCAAACTGTGTAAAGCCTCGCAGCGCGCCGACTGGGGACGGCGCCCGCTGCCAGAGAAGATGGAGGAATACGCGCTGAACGACGTGCGCTATCTGCTCGAACTGGCCGACATTCTGGAAAAAAAGCTGCGAGAACTGGGTCGATGGGCATGGTATCTGCAGTCGTGCGAACTCATGGTCAATAATGCGCGCGAACCGCGCGAGAAGGATCGGGAAAACGCATGGCGCATCAGCGGCAGCAACAAGCTTGCACCGCGCG
>JBAXCT010000408.1:0-1760 GCA_037141375.1 Chthoniobacterales bacterium
TAATCGAGTGGCTCCACCTTGATGATCGACGCGCCGTGGTTGTTGCCGATCCAGAGCGACGGCTTCGCCTGGCTGTCATCGACGAAGATGCGGCGGACGTTGGTGTAGCGCGGCAATTGGTACTCCGTCGATTTCCCAGTCTTGGTGTCGACGCGAACGACGCGATCAGCGTTCATGCCGGCGGTCCAGAGGTGGCCGGTCTTGTCGAGGCTTGCGTCATAAGGCGCGAAGAATTTCCCCGGCACTTCCCATTCCGTGAATTTTTCTGCCCTGGTGTCGAAGATCCCGATCCGCTCGCCGCCGAATTCGGCGAAGGCGATGCGCCCTTCGCCATCTATGCGGCCACGGCGCGGACGTGATCGTTTCGTGGGCGTCGGGTAAAGAGTTGACATGCCGGTCGCCGCATCGATCTTGCCGATGTTTTCGCCACCGAAATCCAGATACCAGAGGTTATTCTTGGCGTCGGAGAAAATGCTGTAGGGCCCGCCCGGCTTGTTGGCGAAGGGCTCGAACAGCTCCGTCTTGCCGCTCGCCAGTTCGATGCGGTACATGCCCCGGCGGGCAGGGTCCTGCATCCACAACTTCCCATCGATGTGGATATTCTGGGGGCTGACCATGGCCTGCTGCGAATCCGCCTTCAGATATTCAGGCGGCAACTTGATCATCGTGAACTGCTCTGTCTTCCTGTCGAATTTAGCGGCGCCGTGTTGGAACATCAGGCCGAGCCAGAGATTGCCCTCCTTGTCTGGCTCAAGGTCGAGAGCTCCTGTCGGCCAGCCCTGGCGCTGCAGTGGCACGGTGTAGGACTTGTGCTGGAGCGTTTTGGTGTCGAGCTTGCCAAGAATCTGCCCGCTGAAATCACTGTGCCAGACGGTTGTGCCATCCGGATCGACAAAGACGTCATGGGGCTGGATCGTGGGCTCCGGCAGGTCCCATTCGGTGATGACGACCTTGGTGCTGTCGCCGGTGAGGCGGGGCATGGTTTTCAATTCCCATGTCCGCTCTCCTTCGCTGCGGTTGATCGAGGCGAAATAGGCGGCCACCTTATCTGCGTTCGGCACGAAGCGGTTGATGTCGCGCACCTCGGCGCGGATCTGGGGCTTCTTGTAGAAGCTGTTATTGGAATATTGCGCCATCCGCTTGATGACCTCGAGCATCTCCTCGGCATTATAAGCGGAGGATACGATCCGCTCGACGCTGTGGCAATTGGTGCAGTTGCTAAGCCCTTTTCGTTGCTCGTCCGTCCCCGGGGCGCTGGTGATCCACTCGAGGTTGGTCATTTGTGAGGCAAGGTTGCGGGTTTTGATGAGCTTCAGATCGAGGGTTGCGGGCGCGTCAGCCGCGATCGAGACGGTCTTCGGCCCCTCTAGGTTGTAACCAATGGCTCGTGTTGACAGGTTCCAGACGCCGGGGTCGAGGCGGCCGGCGGGGAAAGAGAATTCACCCTTGGCGTTGCTGATGACGCTCACCGTGAGAATGCCTTTCTTGGCGCTGACCACCACGCCTTCCATGGCGGCCTCATTAGCGGCGGAGACCCTTCCCGCCAGCAGCGGTTGCTGGGCGAGGCATTGCGTGACCGCGAGCGCAAAGCCTGTCGATAGAAGCAGTGTCTTCAAGCGCATGATGTTCTCCCTCGCTCCGGTATGTTCCGGATATATGAGCCAATTGTTGTCTTGGTCGGTTTTGACCGGCTTCAGTCGAGCGGCTCCAGCTTCACAATGGATGCGCCGTGGTTTGAGCCTGTCCAGAACACGGGCTTT
>JBAXCT010000409.1:0-1754 GCA_037141375.1 Chthoniobacterales bacterium
CTTGCGTGCCGGTTTTCTTGGTATCGATACCGAGTTTGGCGTCTCCGAAACGGCCAGCCTCTTTATCAACGCAACTTTCGGTATGCCGTTTCTCATGGTCAACAACTTCCCCGGCGGCGGCCCGACCTGCCCGATGGTGGCACCAGCCGTGCGGTTGGCTTTGCAGCCATTGCCTTGGCTGACTGTGCGCACAGCGATCAGTCAGGCCAAGGACATAGTTAACCCGTGGGTTCACTTTCCCAACGGCGACTGCTGGCACCTGTACCTGTTCTCCGGTCCCATACAGGCCGCGTTCGACTGCGCCCCCTATCTCGACAATCTGCTCCCTGCTGGTCGCGCCCTCGAGCTTGGCCTGCTTGCGGTCCTCGTTTTCGTTGAGCGCCTCCTCGGTCGCGCCGAGTTCCTCGACCTCGAGGTCGGCGAGTTTGTCGCGCAGTTCGGTATCGAGCTTTTCGACCTCCGGGGAGAGTTGCGCCTTTACGTCGATCTTCGTGGCCTTGATCGCGTCGATGATGTCGCGGTTCTCGCGCAGGACATCGAGGAACTTTTGCTTGGCCATCCGGCAGACGGCGAGGCGTCCCTCGGGGCCACGGTTCAGTGCGCCCAGCGCGGTTTCGATTTGGTCGATCTCGGCTTGGTCGCGGATGGAATAGTTAAACGACTCAACGACAAGGGTCTGCTGCTCTGCTGTATCGTTCACTTTGACTTTGTTGACCAGCGAGGTACTACTTACTGTGGAGTCAGAGTCGAAGGGCAAGTTGTCTTCTGACAACCTACTGACGAGAGTCAGCGGCAAGCCCATGTCCTCTGGCTCCATTTTTTGTCCAAGATTAAACTCGTAAAACACGCCACTATTAACAGCGTATTCCGTTGGTTCTCTGATATTAAAGTGTGAAGCGTAAACATCTCCACCAATAGCTACAGGAATTGCAAATCGGCGAAACCGCCTTGTTCCCTCGTAGGTTTTTTTCTTTGGGTCTGGCTCGGAAATATCGATTGGAATTCCGATCCGTTTTCGCCCGAAATGAATCAGCGGAACCTCGCAAGCAACTTCGGTCAATCCGGTGGTCTGCTTTCGCTCAATGAAGTGGCTGCTAGCTGGCATGACGGAGCGGAATTCACCGGTCTTCCCGGCACGGCCAAGGCCGGGTTTTGGATCCAGAGCGGGCCGACGGGGCGGATCCCCCTTTCGCCTATCCTTCGCCATCGGGTGCAACTTACGAAACGGGGTTTTACGCGATGTTTGAGCAGCAACTCACCTTGCAGAACGCCTGAACCCCGGGAGTTGCAGCGTTGGTCCCCGTTTGTCCACGGCGCAGGAGAGCGCAAAAAAACGCTTTGCCGCGAGGGCTTGCGAAGCTTTGCCCGCATTGGTTTCTCCCCGCAATCATACAGCGTGATGTCTTTTTACGCCGATGGCGGACCGGTCTACAAAGGCCCCTTTCCCGGTCGCAAAAAGGATCAGGTCGGCATGGGCTTTGTCTACGCGCAGATGGGGCAGGAGATGGTCTCGCAGGCCAAGGCTGATAATTTGACAGGCGCTTCCTATGAAGCCATCACCGAGTTTTCCTACTCCTTTGTGCTTTCCCCGAATCTGGCCCTGCAGCCCGACTTGCAATACGTCATGAATCCAAACGGAACGACCCAATATGGCAACGCCTTGGTGATCGGTCTCCGCGCAGTGGTGAGCTTTTAGCCACAATCCGGATCTGTACTGGGAAAAGTGGTGCTGTTTCGGACCGCTTGATCAACGC
>JBAXCT010000410.1:0-1753 GCA_037141375.1 Chthoniobacterales bacterium
GGCGGCAAAATTTTTCATGCTCCGCCGGCGCCAGTGACGAGGCATTGAGGTTCACTCGACCACGCCGCACGAGCTTGTGAACGGATCTCACCGATGTAATCCGCTTCATGTCCGGAGGCCACCAAGGCAAGAATCGCTCCGACGAATCCTCCGCCGGTCAGGGGCGCGCCGGACAGGGCGCCTGCGGCCAGATCGGCCTCCCGCAGTTTGCCGAGGCCAAGCGCGTGCGCCGCTTCCTCGCATTCCTCGCGACGCGTATTATAGGCACCATCGGACAGTGCGTATTTCACGCCACTCTGCACGACGGCAAAGCGTGCCTCCCGCAGAACCGGCATACGCTGCACCTCGAGCGATCGGCAATCGAGGAACACCGCGTGATCGCGACGCGCGAAAAGCGATGTCACCTGATCGAGCAGTCCGTAACGAACCACGGCAAAGAGATGTTCTGCCTCCTGACCGATCCGGGCCAACTCCAAATCGTCGGAGCTCGTGCCCCACGCTTTTTACAAAGCGCGGCCCGTGGCGCATTCGAGCGCGGCACTACTGCTCAAGCCGACTCCGATCGGAAGGGTGCTGCTGATGGCAAGATCCAAGCCTCCGGCCTGCGCTCCCCGTGCGACAAAGCCCGCGGCGACGCCGAGAACATAGTTGGCCCATCCGGCGGCCAAGGGATAGAGCGCTTCGAGCGAAACTTCGCAACTCTCTCCGAGATCCCGCGCCTCCAGACGCAGCACACGATCCGCGCGCTTGGCAGCGCTAACCGTGGTGCCCACATCAAGACCAATTCCCAACACAGGGCCGTCGTTGTAATCGGTGTAGTTTCCCCACCACTCGCCACAACCGGGAGCAGCACAGCAGAAGTCGCCCTCGGATACGGGTGCTGTCATGGAAAAACAATCCGCACCGGAGAATATCTGGGCGCAGGCTGATGCGATTTATGGCGGGTTGCAACAAGGTGGAATTGCTTCAGTCGTCTCCCGCCAACTTGGCAAGACACGCACTGCAGATGGCGCCGCCGTCAAGGCGTCGCCGCCTTGGCCTCGTCAGACACCGTACCGCCGCGCCCAGCTTGCAGTTTTCCGGCCAGATCGGGCGATGCGCCCTCCAGCGCGGCTGCTTGGGCCCAAGCCTGCAGGGCCTCTTGATCCCGCCCGAGTTTGCTCAGGGTGTCGCCCAGATGCTCATGGATGGTGGGATCGGGTGAGGAGGAAAGTTTGGCCGCGCTTTCGATCGGCACGAGCGCTTCGTGGTAACGGCCCTGCCGGTAAAGCACCCACCCGAGGCTGTCGAGATACGCGGTGTTATCCGGCTCTGCGGCCAAAGCGCGGCAGACGAAGTTCTCGGCCTCGGCCAGATTCTCCCCTCGGTCGGCCCACATGTAGGCAAGGTAGTTGAGGGCCGGCCCATGATCGCTGTCGATGGCCAGACACGAACGGAAACAACCTACCGCCTCGTCGTATGCGCCAATACGCTCGACCGCCACGCCGCGGTGGAAATAAAAATCCGCAGTGAGGAAGGATGGTTGGTATTTGGTGGCCAGATCAGCCGCGACGTCGAAGGCCAGCAGGGCTTCGTTCCAGCGCTTGAGGGAGCTGAGCACCTGGCCTTCGTAGAAAGGAAGCTCGGGAAGCCGGCTGAACTTGCCGCGCGCCTTGGACAACCACCCCGCGGCACGCTCGGGATCCTTCGCCTTGAGGCAGAGGTCGGCGAGTTCGAGATAAAGCCGCGGCTCGTCGTCATGCAAGGCCAGAGC
>JBAXCT010000411.1:0-1735 GCA_037141375.1 Chthoniobacterales bacterium
GCTCAAAATAGCTCTTAACCCTCAACCCACAAGCTCAACAGATATGCCACGCGCGCGGTCTGGTTTCTGGGTGCTGGCGCGCGCATCTTCATCAAACCTTGCGTCCCGCCCCTGCTTGCGGCATGTGTAGGACAGTTGGATCCTGCCACCTTTGAGCCACTCCGAGACGGCGGGGATCTTGTGAGGCGCGCCTTAAATATGGCCATAACTGGCATGGAAAAAGGCGCGCTTCACTCGTAGGTCACTCATTATCAACGTCTCCATAGTTCAACGGATAGAACGGAGGTTTCCTAAACCTTAAATCTGGGTTCGATTCCCGGTGGGGACATTTTTCTTTGGCCTAGCCCAGCCGATGTCCTACCCCCTGTGTTCTGCTGGCGGTCATGAACAACTACATCGACCTCCTGTTTATTGTCCTCTCCACCGCCGCCTTCATCTGCACCGGCCTGCTTCTGGCCGAGTTGAGGCAAATGACAAAGTAACGTCAGAGCTTCGACGGTCACGATGCGCAACGGCATCGCCCTCTCGTTGCTGCTGGACCAAGCCAGAGCATCCTGAGCCGCGCTATGCTGCCTCGATATCGTCCGGACGGAAAACACCGACCCCGCCCACGCCGTCGAAGTGCGTGTCGGCTGTGGCCATGTGGCGAATTCCGAGCCGTCTGGCCACGGCGAGATTGAGCGAGTCGTTGGTCAGGAGTCCATGGCTGTGTTGGAACTCCAGCGCACAATGGAAATCCGCCGCCAGCACCGTCTCGACGAACAACCCGCCGCCAAGCAGGGCGCGTGCCTCTTCGCGGTAAGCAGAGAGCTTGCGCACCTGGGCAGGCTTGCGTCCGAGATCCTTGGCCGGATTGGCAGCCACAACGCCTTGCGCCCTTGCCTCAAGCATCATCCGGCGATGGCACACTTCGGCTGCCACGATGGTGCTGATCCATCCTTCCACTGCGCCTGCCGCGCAACGCTCGAGAAATTCGCGGCACTGCGCCGAGCGGTGCGCGAGCATGTAGAGCACAATATTCGCGTCGACAAACACCCGTGCCCCGTCGGGGATTCTCGCCAATTTCATTGGTCCCAGTAGTCCGCTTCCATGCTTTCGCGGAATTGACGACCGTTCACACGGAACGGCTCCGCATCCAGCAGCCTTGCCAATCCGGAGACACGACCGGCACCACCGTTAGCCTGATGCGCGAGATATTCCGCCACGGCTTGCTGAATGAGATCAGCAACCGGGCGTCTTTCCCGCGCCGACGCCATCTTCAGGCTGCGGAAAACATTTTCGTCCATCTGCGTGCCGATCTTGATTTTATGGCCGGCGGTGACCCGCGAGGAAGAAGGCATACATTCAAGATGTATCTAGTTTTCTAGCTTTGTCAAGAATAAGGCGGCAAAAGGGATCGGCCGGTCCCCGGTCCACCAGACCAACTCTAGGTAGAGCACTGTTACTCAAGGTGACCTATCCCAGCGGCTTGCCGGGCGAGGCACAAAGGTGTTTACTTCCTCTTCCTTTCCGGATGGGTGGCAGAGTGGTCGAATGCGCACGCTTGGAAAGCGTGTGTGCAGCAATGCACCGAGGGTTCGAATCCCTCCCCATCCGCCATATCGCCGTTAGGCGCATAAAGTTTCTCGGAGGGATGAGAACGCAGTTCGAGCCGTTAGACAGGTTGCGCATCGCGCAACCAATCCCTCCCCATCCGCCATATCGCCGTTAGGCGCATAAAGTTTCTCGGAGGGAT
>JBAXCT010000412.1:0-1728 GCA_037141375.1 Chthoniobacterales bacterium
TCTACAAGATCGGCGATCTGGTCAAGGGCAAGGTCACCAAGCTGGCCAATTTCGGTGCGTTCATCGCGCTCGATCACGACATCGACGGCCTCGTCCACATCTCGCAACTCAGCGAGGACCATGTGGCCAAGGTGAAGGACGTGATCAAGGTCGGCGACGACGTGGAAGCCCGCGTCATCAAAGTCGACAAGGTCGAACGCCGTATCGGTCTCAGCATCAAAGCCGCCAATTACAACGAAGAGGCCCTGCGCCGCGAGTCCGAAGCGATGGACAACACCCTGCGCTCCGGCGAGGAAATGGTCGGTCTGGCCAAGGCCTTCGAGGCAGCCGAACTCGAGGAATACCGCCCGGGCGAAGGCAAAAAGAAATAAGGCTCACCGCGCGGGCGGCGTTGACAAAGACGCCCGCCCGCGCGATCTCTACATATATATGGAAATCACCGCCTACCTCAAAACAACCTGCGGCTGGAGCAATGGCGTCCGCGCCATCCTGGCCAAATACGAACTTCCCTACGAAGAGAAGGACATCCTGAAAAGCCCCGAGCACCGCGCCGAGATGGAGCAGCTCAGCGGGCAGAAGCTTTCTCCCTGCATCCTGGTCGACGGGCACATGCTTCCCGACATCAGCGGCGAGGATCTGGAAAACTGGCTGGTGGCCAACGACCGTATCTCGCGCAGCGAGGCTCCGGTCGAGGTGCCGATCAACTCATCCTGCCAAAACAAAAAGCAGCACGTCGCCTGAGCGCGGAAAATTGCCACCAAAACCCGCGGCCCGCGCCGCGGGTTTTTTATTGCCCCAATCCGCGGGCTTCCGCCAGAACCTCCCCCGCCTCGGCGGTGAAAATAATGCGCATCGGAGCGCAACAGATCTCGCAGTCGTAGTCCCATTCGCACGGTGTCTCGGAGGCACCGGGCGCGGTCACCTCAAACTCCTCGCAGCATGTCGGGCAGACGACCAAGCAGAAGACGTTCATGGGCGCGGCACGGAACGGAGTTCAAGACGAGGTGAAGAGAGCTGAGGACATGGGCGCCAGCTTGAACTTGGCCCTTCCGTCCTTCACCTCGATGATGCGATCCGAGAGCGCATCACGGTAGGACCCATCGGGCATCTCCGGTCCCACCATCAGATCGAAGTCGCTCTGGCTCCCGCCGCGGTTCCACACGGCAAGGACGGAGTCGCCGAGATGGGCGCGCACGAAGGCGTAGCGGTCGCCCTCGGCGACCAGAGCGCGGCGGCTGCCATAGCGGAGGGCCGGGTGCGCGCGGCGCGCGGCGGCGGCTTTGCTGAAATGCTCCCGCACGGCGGTCTCCCCCGAGGTCAAGTTTTGCCAGCGCATCATGCGGCGGTTGTCGGGGTCGCCCGCACCACTCATGCCGATCTCGTCGCCGTAATAGATCATGGGCAGACCGTCCACCGACAAAATCAAAGTCAGCCCGAGCTTGAGCTTCTCGTACGAGGCCAGATTGTCGACTTCGGGCGGCTTCTTCCAACCGACCTCCTCCTCGTCCGCATTTTTAGGATCGGGCAGATCGCCGTCGGCATAGGCCATGAAGCGCGCCTTGTCGTGGTTGCCGAGCAAGGGCGACATCAGCGTCTCCTTGCCATAGATGCGTTCGGAGGCCGCGAGGGACTTCTCCAACTCCTGCAGTCCCGAGGTTTCTTTGGCGAAAACATCGATGATGGTGTCATAGAGCGGGAAATCGAACTGTCCATCGAGCATGTTGGGAC
>JBAXCT010000413.1:0-1689 GCA_037141375.1 Chthoniobacterales bacterium
GAGGGGAGGGCACAGAGGCACAAAATGGTAGGCGGGAGTAGGCTCAATCTCTACCGGAAGGAGATCAGAGCCTTGATACCTCGGCTGCTACGAAAGGTGAAATTGCGCGGTTCGGAAGTGGTCAGGCAGAATTGACGGAATGAATCAAAATGGAATGCCTGTGACTTGGGATCTTAAAAACTAATTTTTTTCACCTTCAGAAAGCATGGCACGGACCCCCAGGGCAATCGCTCCGATGATGCCCGCGTCTTCGCCCAGACCGGGTGGCACGATGTAATCTGTCATGTCCCCAAGCAGTTCCCGGGTTGGCAAATAGCGGTTCAGCAGTCGGCGGACCTCCGCATGGAGCATGGGCAGAAGATGTGCTTGATGCATGACGCCTCCGCCGAGGATGATGCGTTGCGGGGAAAAGGTCACGATGATGTTCACCAGACCGGATGCCAGCACAGTGGCGAATTCCTTCCAGACTTCGTGATCCGCAGCAAACGTATCTGCAGGCGAACCCCAGCGCCTGGCGATGGCCGGGCCGCTGATGAAACCCTCGAGGCAACTGGAATGGAAAGGGCAGACACCAGAGGAATGCGGGGCAGATGAAACCGGTTGCGGCACCAGCAGATGTCCCATCTCAGGGTGCAACATGCCGTGCAGCAGCTTCCCATTTACCAGCGCACCGCCGCCGATGCCTGTGCCAATGGTCAGATAGACAAGCGGATCGCAGCCCTGGCCCGCGCCCCAGAGATGTTCACCGAGTGCTGCGCCATTCACATCGGTATCAAATCCCACGGGCACTCCGAAGCGTTCGCGCAACGGGCCGAGAAGGTCCACGTTTTGCCAGCCGGGCTTGGGCGTGGAAGTGATGTATCCATAAGTTGCACTGTCTTTAACCAGGTCCAACGGCCCGAACGACGCCACGCCGATGGCGGCGAAAGGTCCGTGAACTTTCGCTGCTTTGTCAAAGAACGAGAGGACTCCCCTCAATGTCTCATCCGGCGTGGTGGTGGGAATCCGGGAAACCATGCGCAGATCATCCGGTCCGGTTCCCACGGCGCAGATGAATTTGGTGCCGCCCGCCTCAATGGCGGCGACGAGAGCATTACGTTTCATCGGTTCAGGAGTTACATCCCGAGCGAGGCATAAATTTCGCGGGTGGCCTTGCTCTTGTTGAGCGTATAAAAATGGATGCCATCCACTTCTTCGTCGAGGAGATTGGCGCATTGCTCGGTGGCGTAGTGGATGCCAACCCGTTCGACAGCGGCTTCGTCGTTGCCAGCGCGGGCAATGGCCTTGAGCAGTTTCGCGGGATAACGGGCGCCCGCGGCGAGTTCGGCCATGCGTTTCATGCCGGAGGCGCTGGTGATGGGCATGATGCCGGCGATGATCGGTACGCTGATGCCTGAGAGCCGGCAACGGTCGCGGAAATCGAGGAAATCGTGGTTGTCGAAGAAGAGCTGGGTGCAGATGTAATCCGCGCCCGCGTCCACCTTGGCCTTGAGGTAGTCCATTTCCATCAGACGGTTCGGGGTTGCGGGATGGCCTTCGGGGAAGCCGGCGACACCGACGCCGAATGTGTGCGCCTTATAGCCTCGAATGAATCGAACGAGATCGGCGGCATGTTGGAAGGCATCATTCGCCCGGACGTAGTTGGCAAGGTCCTTCGGCGGATCGCCGCCGAGAGCGAGAATATTGCTG
>JBAXCT010000414.1:0-1680 GCA_037141375.1 Chthoniobacterales bacterium
GAAGGCTGCGCGGTCGATGACCATGTCGATCTCGTCCGCCCCCGCGCGAAGGGCGACGCGGGTATCCTCGAGCTTGGTCTTGAGCGAAGTCTGCCCGCTCGGGAAATAGGTGGCGACCGCGGCAACCTTGACATTCGAGCCACGCAGGAAGGCCTTGGCCGCCGGGACGAGGTTGGGATAGACGCAGACTGCCGCCACCGGTCCGACGCCGTAGCGCTCCGGTGCGGGATGCATCGCTTTGTGGCAAAGCGTCATGATTTTTCCCGGTGTGTCTTTGCCCTCAAGCGTCGTGAGGTCGAGCATGGAGAAGGCCAACCGCAGTCCCTGCAGCTTGGACTCATTCTTGATACTGCGCTTGGTAAAGCTAGCGGCACGCTCTTCGACCATGACTTGGTCGACTCGACCGAATGACGGAGACTGTCTCGTCATGGGGAACAGGGTGCTCACGAAAATCGGAAAATATCCCGCAGGAATTGGAACCACAAGTAAAGCATTCCGCGCCAAGAGTAGCGTCCGTGCCCGTCGTCGGCCGCCTGGAGCAGACCTTCGCTGATATTGTGCTGCATCTGGGTCTCCATATCGCCCTCGACAGAGTGGCGCACGGCTTCGGGGTCGACCGCCCGCAGGCCCTCCGCGGAAACGCCCTCACCCGCCAGAAAGGCGGCGTGCTCCCCGACGAGCGCGGCAAAATCCGCGTCGCCTGAGGCGCGGTGCAGGCGGACGGATGGTGGTGTCTTGAGACTGGAAGAGACCGGGCAGTTCCATGTCGTGAAAATTGTGCCTGCGGTGCCTCGCGAGGTGATGCTGACGAAGTGAAAGCCAATCTGGTTCTGCTCCACATACGTGATGGCCGCCTCCTCGCGTTTTTCCTCGCTGGCAAAAAGGCGAAGAAATTGCCGGTAGCCGTCCATGTCCCATCCGAGGTCGGCCACATGCTCGAAGCCCGCACCCTCGATGTCGTCGGACATTCCCTCAAGCTCCGGAAACAGGTCGCGTGAAGGCGGCGCAGATTGCTTCAGCTTCTTGCGCAGCGGAAGGCGGAGCTTGCGCACGCGAAGAAGGATCTCCACCCACGGCAGAAGCAGCCAGATCGATGCGCACACCACACCGACCCAGATGCTGCCGCTCAGCAGATAACCCGCAGCGCAAGTGGTGGCGCCGACGGCGAGAATTCCGAGGCGGCGCAGTAAAGGATGGGCGCAACTGAAGAGGGCCACGGTCAGGACGACCAGTCCCGCAAAAAAAAGGATCCCGTTCACGGTTTGATGCCGTTGGCCGCGAGGAACTTCTCCAGTTGCCCGGTATCGAAATCGGCCAGCACCTTGCCATCCACTTCCATGGTTGGCGTGAGCGTCTGGCCAGAGAGTTCGCGCATCCGAGCCAGGGCGGCAGGATCTTCGAGAACCTCGCGCACCTCGTAACGGTAGCCGTGCTGGTCGAGCCAAGCGATCGCGTCGTGACACCAGTGGCAATGGCTTTTGATGTAGATGATCATAAACGTTGGAGAGGGAGAATCCCCTGCCCTCGCCACAGAGACAAGACTACAGATGCTGCCTTGTGAGGTGATTGACATTGAAAACGCAGGAAAACAAGGCGTAGTATGGTCGTCCTCACGGCGCGTTCGTCTAGAGGCCTAGGACACAGCCCTCTCAAGGCTGTTACACGGGTTCGAATCCCGTA
>JBAXCT010000415.1:0-1676 GCA_037141375.1 Chthoniobacterales bacterium
GCTGGCTCAGCCGTCCGCACAATGGACAATTCAGAAGCAGCGGCCAACGGAGGCCAGCCAGCCCTACCCGGGATGACGGCCATAAGTCCAGAACCTTGGGGACGTTGGTATAATGAGGAAGTTGAGGGTCTTTGGTTGAGGGATGAGGGACTACGTTCCTAGATAAACTCTCCACGCTCTTTCTGGGATAATGCGCCGCGCGGAAAGCTTCATCACGTCATCCGACTTGCCAGCGAGGGGCGGGCGTTTTCTCTCCGGCGTTTCCTCCTGTATTTACTTGCCGCTGCTCTGCGCTGAGAATTCAAGTTTATGGGTTCCGATGACACAATAAGCCTCAGCCGCCAGCGTCTGGTGCGGATGCTGCTCGTTCTCGGCATGGCCCTTGTCGTCCTCGCTGCGGTGTCGGTGATGGGTTACTATATTTTCATCGGCTGGCGGGCGCGCGATCTCGCGGCGGAGGCAAAAGATAATTTTAAAAAAGCGAACTACCGCGTGGCCTGGCTGCAAATCAGCTCGGCCAGGGAACTGCGCCCCGAAGAACCCGAGGTGCTGCGCGTGCTCGGCCTGATCGAGGGCGCGATGGGTCGCGTCAGCGCCCTGGACTACTACGAAAAAATTTCGCAGAAGGGCAAACTCACCCCGGAGGATCTGCAGGCGCGGGCGGAAATTGCCGTCCGCCTCGGCAACGATGGGCAATGCGCCGAGGCGCTGGGCGCTCTCGAGAAGGCAGGCAAAGTCCAGGAGGCCGGCACCTTGCGCGCCGCGCGTAAACTGAAGCTGGGCGACATCGAACGCGCCATCGCCGAGGCGCGCGCCACGGTGGTGGCATCCGATGATCCCGCGCTCAAACTCACCTTGGCCCGCCTGCTTCTCGTGCGCTACCGCCCGGAATTCGGACCGGGACGCAAGCCCAGCGCCGAAGCTCTGGCCGGTCTCGCGGAGGTGATCGAGATCGTCGACGGATTGCTCGATACGCCGCAACGTAGCGAAGCTCTTTCGTTCGCGCTCAATGAAGTCAACGCCACGCCGGAAATGCGCCTTCGCTGGGCCCATGCGGCGATGGATCAAGTCACGATCGACAACCCCGCGCTGTTGCCCGCCGCCGCGATGCTGGTGCGCAGCGGAGAAAAGACACCGCAGCAAATCCACGAACAATTTCGTCCGATCTTCGATGCGGCGCCGCTCGAGCGCCGCGCCGCCTACGCGCTCTGGCTCACGGGTGCGGGATTGCCGAAGGAGGCGCTCACCCTCATCACCGCGCAGGAGGCGGGCGAATCGACCGCCGCCTTCGGCGTGCGCACCGAGGCGCTCCTTGGCACGGGGAATCTCGATGCCGTGCTCGCCGCGGTGGAAACCGGCGGACATGTCGATGCCGATGTGCGCCTCGCGGTCAAAGCCCGCGCCGAATACGCGCGCGGGCGCGGGGCGCAAAGCGGGGCGGCTGCTTTGCGTGAAGCGATGGACGCTGCCGCGAAAGCGGGCCGTCTCGAGCTGATCATTCCCAGCGCCGATGCGCTCGGCGCATCGGCTGTGGTGGATGAAAAACTGGCCGAACTTTGCGGCGATCCTTCCGTGGTCGATGATGCGTTTCGCGTGGCCCGCGAGCGGTTCGGCCGCAGCGGCCGTGCATCAGTCCTCGCCGCCTCCTTCAAGCGTGCACAGGTCGCCTCACCGCA
>JBAXCT010000416.1:0-1675 GCA_037141375.1 Chthoniobacterales bacterium
CTGCCAGCAGATTTGCCAAACACGCATCAGTCTCGGGAAGGATCGGAAGCTGCGTAAAAGACGGAATGCAATAAAAAATGACTGACCCCTTTTTCTTCTACCTCAAGGCCGACAAGCTCAAACCCCAACTGCCCTCGGTTCTACCCACTTGAAACAGCGAGGAGGCACTTTTTCATGGTGTGGTGATGGTGAGGGCGCGCGGGAGGGCTGCGCAGCAGCCCTCCTCGCGCATACAACGGCATCCAGCTACAGCCGCCAATGCGCCGAAAGTCGGCGCAATGATATAAAGCCACAGACTGGAAAGATGGAGCCCGACCACGGCGGGTGCGATGGAGCGGGCGGGGTTCATGGACGCGCCGCAAATGGGACCGGCAAACATAGCCTCCAGCGCGATGACCGCGCCAACGACGATGCCAGCGGTAATGCCGCGCTCGCGGGCACCCGTGGAAACGCTGAGGATGACGAACATGAGGATACCGGTAAGGACAAACTCGAAAACGAAGGACTGCGCGGCAGAGCCAGCCGGCAAGGTAGCTCCGAGAGTAGCGTGCGCCGGGAACAAGCCTCGCAGGAGCAGACTCGCCGCAAACGCGCCGCAGAGCTGGCTGGCGATGTAGGGCAAGACCTGCCGCCCCGCAAAACGGCGCGCGGCGAAAAAGCCGATCGTCACAGCGGGATTGAGATGTGCGCCAGAGATGTCGCCCACAGAATAAATCATGGCGAGCACGATGAGGCCGAAGGTAAGCGCGATGCCGACGTGAGAAATGCTGCCGCCGGAAACGTCGTTGATGATGATAGCTCCCGTGCCTGCAAAAACGAGGCAGAAGGTGCCGAAAAACTCTGCAAGTAGCTTCTTCATCGGTCCGATGTATCAGGTTTTGCGTCCTGCGTCACGGGAAGCACGGGGGGTGGCCTAGCGGTAAGGAGTGCATCCGCCGGCGCGGCGGATGCACTCCAGTTGGACTGAGCCGACCGAGTTGGCGTGGCTGCGGCTTATCGGGGAAAGTATTACTGCCTGAACTCCCTCGTGCTGGAGGTCGGTCGCATGGCGCATCTTGTGACTGGCCGATGCGCCGTGCCAAGCGTCTGTCGCTCGGTTGACCGTTGCTTCTGTGTCGCTGTGGACAGCTTTTAGACCGCGCAGGAGTTGCACAAGGGGTCATACCAACGTCCCCAAGGTTCTGGACTTATGGTCGTCATCCCGGGTAGGGCCTCCGTTGGCCGCTGCCTCTGAATTGTCCATTGTGCGGACGGTCGCCGCGGCGACCGTCCCTACCGCCGATACCAAAAGCCTGACAGCAAAGGCGCGTTGGTATCAGTCATTTTTTATTATATTCTTTGGTGGATCGCTCGTGTTTCCTCAATGCCAAGACAAGCGAGCATTGAGTTTGCTGGAGCGATGTATCATGTGATGGCGCGGGGGAATCGTCGCGCGGCGATCGTGCAGGATGACCAGGACCGCGTGACGTTTTTGCGGACATTGGCAGAGGCCTGCGAACGAACGGGATTCCGATTGCATGCCTACGTCCTGATGACAAATCATTACGACCTGCTGGTGGAAACCCCGCAGGCCAACCTCGCGCGGGGGATGGGTGCAAAACGCATACACGCGGCGGATCGACACGAGGCACCGGCTCGGGGGGCATGTTTTCGGGGACCGCTACAAGTCGATTGT
>JBAXCT010000417.1:0-1675 GCA_037141375.1 Chthoniobacterales bacterium
GGCATGGCGTGATGGAATGGATGCGGGTGCGAGCCTCGGCCCGCGAGCGGGCCAGATTGTCCTCACTGTCGCTCCGCACCTGGACGATGTTGGGAATAGCGAGAAACATCACCACGCCGAGAATGAGCAGAACGATGAGGAGTTCGATCAGCGAAAAGCCCCGGCGGGAATGCTTGTTGCGTGGACGAAGCCTGTTCATTGCATGAGCACTTTCGGATAGCTACCTTCACTCCACGAAGAGAATCGGAGTGATTTGCCCAGAGCGGCCAAGGGGCTGCTGCTCAAGCCGCCGCCGGACGCGGTGAAGATGCCCGGATCCCGGAGGTAAGGACCCAGCGCCGAGAGCATCGCACCTGCATCGGTGCTGTAGGCCGTTTTGGCCCCCGCCAGACCATTGGTGCCCGACGACTTGGCCGCGATCCATGAGTCGAGAGCGGTTTGCAGCTCGACCTGCTGCTGCGAAGCGACGAGCAGACGAGAGCTTCCCGAAACGCCGCCTACGTAAGTCATGGCCAAGCCGCTGAGGATCGCAATCACGGCGACCACGAGCAAAATCTCGACGAGGGAGAACCCGGACAAGACGGAGCAATACTTCGCTTGGCATGAAGGAGTGCGTACTCGGGTGTTCATCCTCGGCTCTATCCAAGCTAAAATTAGCACCGTTCAGCCCCGCTGCAACCCTCGAGAACATTCGGCAACTTGGCGGGCTGCCCCGTATAAGCAAAAGAAAGGCCCCGGCTTGCGCCGGGGCCCTCGGCAAGGAGCGGAAAGATCCGCTCCGTACGCTTGCTATCTATTGGAGCTTGAACGTCACGATGTTCGTGCCGTTGGTGACATCGATGCCCGCCCTGAGCTCTGCCTCGGTCGGAGCGGTGCCTCCGCGCAGCGCCGCAACTTGGTTTTGCATGCTGGTCAGCGTCTGGGCATTGGCGCTATCTTTGGAAGCGACAGCCGCTTCACGGGCACCGGTGATGTTAGGGATCGCAATGGCCGCAATGACGGCGATAACGGCGATGACGACGAGAAGCTCAACCAAGCTGAAGGCCGAGTTGATCTTTGCTTTTAGTGATGTGGTGTGTGTTTTCATAACGATGACAAGTTAAGGCCCTCACCGCAGGATCTGCAATTTGAGGGAGTCGGTGTTTTTCGATAGGGTTTTCCTGTAGTCTTACTAGGGTCCTGACAGTGTGGAGCGACGCCATTTTCAGCCAACAGGCCGGTGTTTCCACTGGTTCCAGCGCCGAGGGCGGGGGCGCTGCGGCTTTTTCTTGGCAGCGAGGGGGCATCTTTTTATCTTGGCGGGTCCAATCCGATTACAGCCATGGCCGAACGCGAAAACAAATACTCTGAAAACATCACCGGGAAATTCTATGTCGATGACCAGTGCATCGATTGCGACCTCTGCCGCGAGACGGCTCCCGCCAATTTCACCCGCAGCGACGACGGGGGCTACTCTTACGTTTACAAGCAGCCGGAAAATCCCGAGGAGGAGGCCAAGTGCATCGAGGCCATGGAAGGCTGCCCGGTCGAAGCCATCGGAGACAACGGGGTCTGAGGGATAGCCGGTGCGATTGAGCACCCACCCCCTCGCTTTCCCTTCCTCATCCCGTGCCATGAGCCGCTGGGCCGACACCGTCCTGGCCGAGTGGCGTCGCTACCGCGAACCGCAAGATCT
>JBAXCT010000418.1:0-1645 GCA_037141375.1 Chthoniobacterales bacterium
TCGTCGGCGTTGACGTTGAGCGCCCCGCCGTCGAGAGAGGACGCGACAGGCGAGACCACGGGGAGACGCTCGCTGCGCAGCACCTCGAGCAAATCGGCCGTATCCACCCCGACGACGCGCCCGACGAAGCCGAGATCGTCGGTGCCGCCCTTCCCGTTGTCCACCGGCGGCAACTTTTCCGCCCGCAGCACCTGGCGCCCGGAAAATCCGCGCGCCCGCGCGCCGAATCCCTCGAGGAGACGGACCAGCCGCGGGTTGACCTCGCGGTCGAGAACCTCCTCGACAATACCCATGGCGGCTTCGTCGGTGACGCGCAGGCCGCCGACAAAACGCGAGACATGGCCGGCTTCGCGCAGGCGGGCGTTGATCGCTTTGCCACCGCCGTGCACAAGCACCGGATTGATGCCGACCGCCTCGAGAAAGACCACGTCGCGCAGCAAGCGCTCGACCACATCCTCGTCCTCCATCGCGCTACCGCCGTATTTGATGACGAAAGTCTGATCGCGGAAGTTCTGGATGTAGGGCAGCGCCTCGCTGAGGGTCGCCGCGCGCACGGAGGCATCGGAGGAAGCCATGGTTATTCGCTCAAGTTCAGCTCGACGAATTTTTCCGTCAGATCCGTGGTGTAAACCGTGTAGGCAGATTTCCCTTGGTGGAGGTCGATAGTCACGGTGAATTTTTTCGGCGTGACCGCAGTCACGAGTTTTTCCTTGGGCGTCTGCGCGGCTGTCCCGTTGCGCACCGCCACCACGCCATCGTAGTAGATATCGACCATTTCCTCGCGGATGCGCACGCCGCAATAACCCACCGCATCGAGGATACGACCCCAGTTCGGGTCGTTGCCGGCCCAAGCGCACTTGACCAGCGTCGAGTTGGCCACGGCCTCAGCCACGCGCCGCGCGGCCTGGAAGCTGGAGGCGCCGTGCACCTGCACGGTGACAAATTTCGATACGCCTTCACCGTCCTCCACGATCATGTGGGCCAACTTGAGGCAGACCTCGTTGAGCGCCTCGAGGAACAGCGTGTATTCAGATGTCCCGTTTTTCACCACGACCCCGGACGCGCCGTTGGCCAGCGCGAGGACCGTGTCGTTGGTGCTCATGTCACCGTCCACGGTGATGCGATTGAACGTTCTTTCCCCGGCGGTGTGCAGGGCGTTCTGCAGCGCGCCCTTGGAGATTTTGGCGTCGGTGGTGACAACGCACAGCATCGTGGCCATGTTGGGATTAATCATGCCCGCACCCTTGGCCATGCCGCCGAGGCGGAACTTCCCGGCCGGTGTGCTGATTTCCAAAGCGAACTCCTTGGCGAAGCTGTCGCTGGTCATGATGGCCTGCGCGGCTGCATTTCCTCCTTTGGCGGAAAGCCGCGCGACGAGTTCGGGGATGCGCTCCGCCATTTTCGCGGTGGGCAACTGGACACCGATGCGCCCGGTCGAGCAGACGAGCACGCGTCCCACCCCGCAGTGGAGCGCGCTGGCGGTGACGCCGGCCAGTTCTTTTGCCGCAGCAATACCGCACGGGCCGGTGCAGGCGTTGGCGTTGCCGCTGTTGAGCAGTACCGCACAGGCGTGCGGCGAGCGGAGATGTGCGCGGGAAACACGGACCGGCGCGGCCTTGACGCGGTTGGTCGTGAAGACCCCGGC
>JBAXCT010000419.1:0-1640 GCA_037141375.1 Chthoniobacterales bacterium
TTGCTGGAAGGAACCGCGACGGACCTGTCGCCCGAGGTCCGCATGCCAGCGCGCGGCGCTCTGGAGCTTTACTGCCATCGCGTCGCCGGCACGGTGGGACAACTCTGCCTGCCAATCTTCGGCGCCGATCGCACGCGGAGCGCCGGCTACGCGGAGGCGCTCGGGCGCGCCCTGCAGTTCACCAATATTCTTCGCGATACGGCGAGCGATCTTGCCCGCGGACGCCTTTATTACCCGCTCGACGAACTGCGGGCGGCAGGGCTGGATGCGGACACTTTTGCTGCGGCGCACGAGGCGCGCCGCGCCTATCTCGCTAAATTTGCAGCTCGGGCGGCCGTACTTTTTGAGGAAGCCGCCCGCACCGCGCCGCCGCCAGACCGCCGCGCTTTGCGTCCCGCTTTTTTGATGGCCGCGGTCTACCGCGCGCTACTGCGCAAAATGGAAAAAGATGGATGGCGCGTGATGGAAAAGCGCTGCCGCTTGAACACCGTCGAGAAAGTCGCGGCGCTGCTCCGAGGCCTCGCGCAGGCTCAGTAACCGGATTTTTTCAGCAGCGCAGCCAAGCCTTTGATATTCGCGGCGAGCGTGCCCAACCGGAAGAAGACATGGCCCGAAGGCCCCTTGCCCACTGTGCGGGAGAGCGCCACCTGATGAACAATTTCCGAGGCCGGCCAACCCTGCTCGCTCATGCGGTAGGCGGCGATGCCCGGATAGATCGGAACGCCACGCGGGTTGACCGAAGGACTGCGCCACCACTTGAGAAGCTCGGTGAAGGACTGTTTCGACTGGTCGCGCCAGTAAAGTTGCGGCGAGAGATAATCAACCCAGCCGCTGCGCATCCAGCGCAGGGGGTCGGCGTAGATTTGGTTGTATTGGTCGAGTCCGGCCTCGACCGAAGCCGGTTGCCCTTTCGTGTAAATACCGAAAGGGCTCACACCGAAAACTGCTCCGGGCCTGGCCGACTTGACAGCCTGCGACACGCGCGAGATGAGGCGGTTCACATTGTCGCGGCGCCAGTCGCCGAGATCCAGTCGCCCGCCACCGCCGCGATAGCGGTCATAGGTTTTGGAGTCCGGAAAATTCACCCGCCCGCCCTCGGGAGGGTAAGGATAAAAATAGTCGTCGAAGTGGATGCCCGCCACATGGTAGCGGCTCGCGATGTCCGTCGCGACGCGCACCACGTGATCCTGCACCTCGGGAGAACCGGGATCCATGCAGAGCACAGACCCCACCTTGTAGGCGGAGGAACTGAACCGCCGCGCCATGTGGTTGGAGGCGAGTTGTGCTCCCGCCTTGATGGACGCGCGGTAAGGATTGAGCCAGGCATGGACCCGCAGCCCGCGCTTGCCTGCCTCGCTGATGCAGAGCGCGAGGGGGTCGTAGCCGGGGTCCTTCCCCTGGGTGCCGGTGAGAAAACGGCTCCACGGCTCGATGGACGAGCGGTAAAGCGCGTCGCCCTCCGGCCGCACTTGGAAAAAAATATCGGTCAAGCCGAGCGACTGGGCCGCGTCGAGCAGTCGGACCAGTTCCGCTTTTTGCTGCGCGGGGGAAGATCCCTCCGATGGCCAGTCGAGGTTGTAGACTGTCGAGATCCAAGCACCGCGAAACTCCGCGCGGGCGGGACAAGCCAGCACGCCGAG
>JBAXCT010000420.1:0-1628 GCA_037141375.1 Chthoniobacterales bacterium
CTGCTGTCCTGGTCGCACGACATGGTGGCGATGTATCAGGCGCGGCGGGATGCGGAAATCGAGCGACGCGCGGTTGCAGCCACGGTGGCATTCTCGGGTTACATGCGCGGATTGCTCGCGGAGAGGCGCGCACGACCCGGCGAGGATTTTCTCTCGCAGTTGGTCAGCGCCAGGGACGACGAAGGAGAGAGTTTAAGCGAGGACGAGCTGGTCACCACCGCGATCCTGCTCCTCAACGCGGGCCACGAGGCGACGGTCCATGCGATCGGCAATGGCGTGAGGGCGCTGCTCGAGCACGGATCATCGGCCGATTTCCTCGCCGCGCCCGCGGCATGCGCCGAGGAAATGCTGCGGTTCGACACGCCCCTGCACATGTTCAAGCGCTACGCGCTGGAGGACCTCGAGTATCGCGGACTGCGCTTCAAGCGCGGCGACCAAGTCGGACTGCTTCTCGCCTCGGCCAACCGCGACGAGTTGAAATTCCAAGATGCCAGTCAATTCCTCCCGGCTCGCAGCCCGAATCCGCACGTGAGTTTTGGAGCAGGCATCCATTTTTGCGTGGGTGCTCCGCTCGCGCGCTTGGAGATACAGACAGCATTGCGCGTGCTCTTCGAGTCGCTGCCCGACCTCCGGCTCGACGGCGAGGCACGATTCCGGGACACATGGCACTTCCATGCGCTCGAATCTCTCCCAGTAGCGTGGTAGCGGGTCAGCGCGGCTTGAGGTGCGGGAACAGGATGACCTCGCGGATGGATTCTGCCCCCGTGAGCAGCATGACCAGGCGGTCGATACCCATGCCCATACCTCCCGCTGGAGGCATTCCGTATTCCAGGGCATGGAGGAATTCCTCGTCGATCTTGTGCTGTTCGCCGCCGGACTGCTCGGTCAAGCGCCGTCGCTGGACCACCGGGTCATTCAACTCCGAGTAGCCCGGGGCGATCTCCTGCCCGTTCATGACCAGTTCGAAAACGTCCAGCACGCTCGGGTCGGCCGGATTCGCCTTGGCCAGAGGAATAAGTTCCTGCGGACAATGCGTGACGAAAAGCGGGTCGATACTTTTCTCCTCAACGAGCTTTTCAAACACGTGCTGCGTGACCTCGTGATCCTCGACGCAGTGGGAGATATCCAACCCGAGTTCGAGCGCGCGGTTCCGCCGCCCCGAAACATCGCGGCCAAACCAGCCCGGCTCCGCCTCCTCCACCAAGTCGCGGTAACGCGCGCGACGCCAGGGCCGCGCGAGGTTGATGACCCGCGTCACAGCGCCCTCGGGGTCCTTGTGCTCGATGCGTAAACCGCCGCACACGTTCTCCGCCACGCGACAGACGAGATCCTCGACCAGGCCGGCCATCAACTCGAAGTCGGCATAAGCCCAGTAAGCCTCGAGCATCGTGAACTCCGGGTTGTGCCGCCGCGACACCCCCTCGTTGCGGAAGTTGCGGTTCAGTTCGAAAACCTTGGTGAAGCCGCCCACGAGCAGGCGCTTCAGATAAAGTTCCGGAGCGATGCGCAGGTAGAGATCCAGACCGAGCGCGTTGTGGTGCGTCTCGAACGGTTGTGCCGCCGCGCCGCCGGCTACCGCCTGCATCATCGGCGTCTCCACCTCGAGAAATCCGCGCTCCTCGAAAAAC
>JBAXCT010000421.1:0-1621 GCA_037141375.1 Chthoniobacterales bacterium
GGCGGTGACACCCTGACGGTCTCCTTCGAGAAAAATGGCGCCGGATTTTCCCAGGTCGTCCTGACCGGCCCCGCGGATTTTGTCTTTGCTGGCGAGATCATGCTCTAGTTGACTGCTGTCATGTTCGCCGGCACCCACACCGCTCTTGTCACTCCTTTCCGCCACGGCCGGGTCGATGATGAAGGCTTCCGCAAGCTGATCGAAGCCCAGATCGCGGGTGGAGTTGACGGTATCGTGCCGGTCGGCACCACGGGCGAATCACCGACGCTCTCCCACCAGGAGCATCGCGATGTGATCAAAGCGGCCGCCGAGATCGCCGCGGGACGCATCAAGGTCATCGGCGGCACCGGATCCAATTCCACGGACGAAGCCATCGCTCTGACCCGCGACGCGGAGAAGGCCGGGGCCGACGGCGCGCTCATTGTCGCACCTTATTACAACAAGCCCTCGCCGGAAGGCCTGTACCAGCACTTCCGCGCCATCGCGCAGTCGACCAAACTTCCGATCATCCTCTACAGCATCCCCGGACGATGCGGCATCGAGATCGGCGTGCCGGTGGTGGCGCGCTTGGCCGAGGACTGCGCCAACATCGTTGCGATCAAAGAAGCCGGTGGCACCGTCGAGCGCGTGAGCCAACTGCGGCAAGCCGTCCCGGAAACCTTCGAGATCCTCTCCGGCGATGACTCGCTCACCCTGCCGTTCATCTCGGTCGGCGCCGTGGGCGTGATCAGCGTGGCGTCCAATGTTGCGCCCGCCGAAGTGAGCGAACTCGTCCGCGCCGCCCGCGCCGGACAAATGGAGCGTGCCGAACAACTTCACCGGCGACTCTATCCGCTCTTCAAAAACCTTTTCATCGAAAGCAACCCGGCCCCGGCCAAATACGCACTCTCGCTCATGCTCGGGCTCTCGCCGGAGGTTCGCCTTCCGCTGGTCGAGATGTCTGAGGACAACCGCAAGCTCGTGCGCGCGACGCTCGCCGATCTGGGGCTCCTGTCATGAGCGCTCCCCTTCGGCTCTGCATTTGCGGCTCCAGAGGCCGCATGGGAGAGGCACTCATTCGCTGCGCGGCGGAGGATCCCGAACTGCAAGTCACCGCCGAGATCGATGCCGGCGATGACTTCATCTCCGCGTTAGCGAAGTGTGATGCCGTGATCGACTTTTCCGCCACGCAAGCCACGCCACAAATCGCCAAAGCATGCGCCGAGGCTGGCAAAACCCTCGTCATCGGGACGACCGGCCACGAACTGGCAGAGCGCGAGCAAATCAACAAAGCCGCCGAGCGCGTCCCGCTTGTCTTTTCCCCGAACTACAGCGTCGGCGTGAATACGCTTTTCTGGCTGACGCGCAAGGCGGCGGAGATCCTCGGCCCCGGGTTCGATCTCGAAGTTGTCGAGATGCACCACCGCCTGAAGAAGGATTCCCCCTCTGGAACAGCCCGCCATCTCGCTGAAATCCTGGCCGAGGTCCGCAGCCTCGATTACGCCGACGCGGCCCGCCACGGGCGCGCCGGAATCGTCGGCGAACGCACCGCGCAAGAGATAGGTGTGCACGCTGTTCGTGGTGGGGATGTGGTCGGCGATCACACGGTCATTTATGCCACACCGGGCGAGCGCCTCGAACT
>JBAXCT010000422.1:0-1612 GCA_037141375.1 Chthoniobacterales bacterium
CCCAGCCGAATCCGCTCAATCCCGCGGCCGGCAGCGAGAGGACCACGGCGAGCAAGGCGGGGATGAGGGGGGTCAACCCGCGCCAATGTTTTGCCGAAAGCGGCAGCAGCCAGCAGATCATGGCCAGCCACACCACGATGACATGGATATTTTGCCAGCCGCGCGGTCCGGCCGCGGCGTAAGCTGCCCGGGCGATGGCCGCTTGCGGGGCGAGGGGATGCCAGAGCGAGGGGCCGGAAAGCAACCACTCTCCCGCCGCGCCTGCGGTTGCGGACGCAATCTGGTCGGGCCCGCGCGCTGCCACCACCGCCGCGAGAGCCGCCGCGACGGTGATCGCCAGCGCTAACCTGTGCCGCCAATTCCCGCTCTCTTGTCCCGCCGTTGCCATTGCGTCTGATGATTCTGGCCCGCGGCGCCATTGGCAAGTGCCGCTTGTCTGCGCGCAAGGACGTGCTTAAATCTCCTCCATGCGTGATGCTCTCTCTATGTTCTCCGCCCTGCTCTCATTCTTCGGACTCGTCGCTCCGGCCGGTGCCCTCTCGGTGGGTGACGAGGCACCTCGCGTCTCGGCGCGCGACCAGAGCGGTGAGGAAGTCAATCTGGCCGACGTCTACGCCAAAGGACCAACGATTGTGTACTTTTATCCCAAGGCAGACACGCCAGGTTGCACCGCCCAGGCCTGCTCACTGCGCGATGCCTTTCCTGATTTTGCAGCCGAGGGCGTGCGGATCGTCGGGGTGAGCGGCGACTCGGTCGAAGGACAGAAAAAATTCGCCGAGAAATACCAACTGCCCTTCATGCTCTTGGCCGATGACGACTCCACAGTGGCCAAGGCCTTCGGTGTTCCTACTTTTATGGGCATCGCCAAACGTGAGTCGTTCATCGTCCGGGATGGCAAGATCGCATGGGCCGTGCAGAGCGCGAAAACCGCCGACCACGCCGCCGAGGTGCAGGCCGCTCTCAAGTCCCTCGGCCTAGCAAAAAAATCCTGAAGACCGAGGCCTGTCGGCCAGGGCCAGATCGCTGTCCCGCAGTTGCTTTCGCCGCGCGGCGGGGTTCCTTGCTTGCTTTCCGTCGGTTTCGTTGCATGGTTGAGATATGAAAAAACTCATCCTTCAAGTATTCCTCAGCCTCGTTGTCGCCTTGGCCTTCTCTTCGTTCGCGCAAGCACATTGCGGTCATTGTGGCGTCGGCGATGACGCCGCGACCAATGGCGGCGCCGGCAAGTCCCAGGTCTGGACCTGCCCGATGCATTCCGACGTCCACATGGACAAGCCGGGCAAGTGCCCGCAGTGCGGCATGGATCTGGTTCCGGCCAAATAACTCCACCCGCGCGCGCATCGGCGGGCCGCGACAAGGTTTCGGCTTGTTGCGCCGTGCGGATTGTGAGATTTTTTCGCATCTAGGAAATCGTCGCCGCGCACAGTCTGCGTTGCAGTGGTTTCGTTAGCGTGGCAACGGGTTGGTAGCTCAATGGTAGAGCAGCGCCCTTTTAAGGCGTTGGTTGCGGGTTCGAGTCCCGCCCGACCCACTCCTTTAAAATCGGGTTCTCCGCATAATTTGGTGTGATTTGGATCAAGCGGGTGAGAGGTCGAGTTTGCCCAAGAAGAAG
>JBAXCT010000423.1:0-1612 GCA_037141375.1 Chthoniobacterales bacterium
ATGCCCGCACTCTTTGTTTCCATGTCTTTCGCAGCAGCTCAGGAGCTATCGCCGAATGTTGGTGACGGCCTGTTGGCTCAGGCGGCGGCGGTTTCGGGTTGGAGGACGGCCGGGATGGCCGCGGCTTCGAGCCCGTCAGTGAACTTTACACCGAGCACGAGCTTCGGCAACTGGTTGTGGCCGTCGAGACGCCGCCAGCTTTTCTGCGCGGCATCGACGAGCTTGAACACCATGGCGAGCGCCGTCTTGTTGGAGAGGCAGCCCTTCGCCCGGATTGTGCGGTGGCGCACGGTGGCAAACGTGCTCTCGATCGGGTTCGAGGTCCGCAAGTGTTTCCAATGCTCCGCCGGGAAGTCGTAGAAGGCCAGCAGTGCCTCGCGGTCCTTGGCCAGGCACTCGGTGGCCTTCTCGTATTTCAACTCGTAGGCTTCGATGAAGTTTGCGAACGCCGTCTCCGCCTCGGCCTTGGTTTCTGCCATCCAGATTTCCTGCAAGGCCCGCTTGGCCTTGGGCTGCTGGCTCTTGGGCAGCTTGTTCAGGATGTTGGCGGTCTTGTGAACCCAGCACCGCTGCTCCTGGGTCGTCGGCCACACCTCGCCGAGCGCCTTCCAGAACCCAAGCGCCCCGTCGGCGACGGCGAGCTTGGGCGCGATGTCTAAGCCCCGGCTCTTCAGGTCGAGCAGCAGCTCGCGCCAATCCTGCGCGCTCTCGCGCGCGCCGTCGGTGAAGCCGAGCAGCTCCTTCTTGCCTTCGGGCGTCGCGCCGATGATGACGAGGATACATTGCTTCTCGTCCTCGAGCCGGGCCTGCAGATGGATGCCGTCCGCCCAGACGTAAACGTAGCGCCGGGCCGACAGATCGCGCCGCTTCCAGTGCGCGTGCTCGTCGATCCATACGTCTTTGAGCCGCGCGATGGTCGATGCCGACAGCCCTGGAGCGTCCTTGCCAAGCAAAGCCGACAGCGCCTCCTCGAAGTCGCCGGTCGAGATGCCCTTTAAGTAGAGGATAGGGATCAACACCTCCAGGCTCCGCGAGCGGCGCGCGTAGGGCGGCAGGATCGCGGGCGTAAAGCGGATGCGGTCGGGATCAACCACAGCGGCCTCGCGGTCGCGCACGCGCGGCTGGCGCACGGCAACCGGACCGATGCCGGTCATGACCTCGCGCTCGGGCAGGTGGCCGTGGCGAACCACCCTCTGGTGGCCGTCCTCGGTCTTGAGATCGGCATGCTTTGCAAGGAACTCGGCCACCTCCGCTTCGACCGCCTGGGTCAGCAAGGCACGCGCCCCATTGCGCAGAACTTCCGTGAGAGGGTCGTCGAACGACCCTGGCTGAATCAGCTTGGTGACGTTATCGTTCGGCACGGCATGTCGCTCCTTCGGTGGAGAAGTGAGGTCGTCAAGCAACCCCACGATATGCCGCCTTCACCGATTCACGCCGTCACCAACTTCCGCGCATAGCTCGCAATTTTTCGCTGCGTGAAAAGCATCGCATTCAGGCGCGCTTAAATAACAGCCAGTGCGATGAAAGCGGAGGCAATCACGGTTGCGGCAATCGCGCCGTGATCTACGCCGGAGCCAGTTGCCGAGGCTGGCTAGGTAGACGGCCTTTCCAT
>JBAXCT010000424.1:0-1610 GCA_037141375.1 Chthoniobacterales bacterium
CATCATGGAAGTGAACGCCACGGAGATCGAATTCGAACTGGAACCGTCGACCCGCTCGCGCGCGGAAATCCTCTCCGATATCCGGGTGAAGCTGTCCGGCCTGCCCGGCGTGGGGGTCAGTGTGGGCCAACCCATCTCGCACCGCATCGACCACATTCTCTCCGGTGTGCAGGCGCAGATCGCGATCAAAATTTTCGGCGACGATCTCGCCGTGCTCCGCCGCCTGGCTGACGAAGTGCGCCGCGTGGTCGAGGGCATCCCGGGCATGGCCGATGTGCAAACGGAGCGCATCACGCTCGTGCCGCAGGTCCATGTCCGCTTCGACCGCAAGAAATGCGCCGCTTACGGCCTGCGTCCGGGCGAGGCGGCACGATACACCGAGTTGGCGCTCAAGGGCGCTGCCGTCACTAGTGTCATCGAGGGACAGCGGACCTTCGATGTCGTGCTGCGTTTGACCGACGATGCCCGCAACGACCTTGATGCCATCCGAGCGATCCCGGTGGACACGCTCTCCGGCCAACTCGTGCCCCTTGGCCTCATCGCCGATGTCTCCGAAGCGATGGGGCCGAATATGATCAACCGCGAAAACGCCCAGCGGCGCATCTATGTCTCGGCCAACGCGGCGGGGCGCGACCTCGTCGGAGTGGTCAATGAGGCGCGCGCAGCTATCGCGGAAAAAGTCGTCCTGCCCGAGGGCTATTACGTCACCTACGGCGGACAGTTCGAAAGCGAGGCTGGGGCCTCCCGCCTCATTCTGCTGCTCGGGCTCTGCAGCCTTGCGGGCATGTTTTTTATCCTTTACCTGCAATTCCGCAGCGCTTCGTTCGCGGCGCAGGTCATGTTGAGCATCCCGCTTGCCTTCATCGGTGCGGTTTTCGGGGTGAAAGTTTTCGCCGGTGGCATCATGTCGGTGGCATCGCTGGTCGGATTCATCGCCTTGACCGGCATCGCCGCGCGCAACGGTATCATGATGCTCTCGCACTATTTGCACCTCATGAGGGAGGAGGGGATGCAGTTCGGCCGCGAAATGATCGTGCGCGGCACGCAGGAACGCGTTGTGCCCGTTCTCATGACCGCACTCACCGCGGGCTTGGCCCTTCTGCCGCTTCTGCTCGGCGCGGGTCAACCGGGCCGCGAAATACTGCATCCGGTCGCCGTGGTCATTTTTTGCGGGTTGGTCACCAGCACGGTGCTTGATCTTGTCGTGCGCCCTCTTGTTTTCAGCAAATATGGAGCCCGCGCCTCCCGCCGGCTTGCGCCGCAGGCCTTTTCAGAAAGAATAAAAACGACCACACCATGAAACATATCCTCACACTCCTTACCATCCTCGCATCCTCTGCCGCGCTCGTTGCCGGCGAGGCCGCCAGCCACGGTCACGGCCACGAGAGAATCGTGGTTCCTTCCACCTTGCCCGAGTTGCGCGCCGCCATCGCCGCTAGGCAGTCGGAATTGTCCGCAGCGCTCGGTGCCAAAGATCCTGTTGCCGCCCACGCAGCGACCGATGCCCTCTCGGCCTTCGTCAAAGCAGTGCCTGACCTGACGGAAGGGTTGGACGAACCGGCGAAACAACGCATCGCTGGCATGGCCAAGAACGCGGCGCGCGCCTGGAG
>JBAXCT010000425.1:0-1607 GCA_037141375.1 Chthoniobacterales bacterium
GCCTTCGCTTGGTCCTGAAGGTAAATGGTGGAGATACCGCGGAACGCACCGCAGTCTAGCAGCACGCTGGCACGACCCTTCGCGATGTAGATTCGCCCGGGCAACAACTCGTCTACCACCGTGAGTTCTGCAGTCTGCTGGGGGTCGAAAACGAGCCTCGCCGGACCACACGGTGTCCGGACTGTTATAATCCAGTCTCCTGCACCGAAGGCCGCAGCCAAAAGCCGCCAGAATCCGGGACGCGACCGGAAGAGGACCAAGATCAGTATCAGCAGCCTGTCTCGCCACTTTTGTCCTCTCCCCATCAGCCGCAAGGCAGATTTCACGCCGGGGACTTGGGCCGCGAAGATCATGAGGACAGACGGGAGCGTGCCTCATCTGAGACACACAGGAAACGTTGGGCTACGACACGGGGGCAGTAGTTCGCGATGGCCCAGCCTCTCGCCTCATCGCCAACACTTTTCAAACTATTTAGCTGCGTTTTGATCAGGGAAACAGATTTGTCGAGATCGTCGAACCGGACTGGCAAGTAATGTATGTAGGGCTCGGGCTGCACGGACATTTTCAAGCCGTAGTGCTCATAGTCCACTTGCATGGGCATTGTGCCGCAGGCCAATGACTCCCAGAAGCGGAAACTGTCGCCGGAAATCACCCGCAGCGGGCGCGGGTCGAACCTTTGAACGGCGTCGAAACAACTGCGCTTCAACCGAGCCTTCCCCCCGCCCACGCAATATCCCTGCGGATTCCAGGGCGCGGCAGGAATCTCGTCGCCGCAAAAAGCCGAGGAAACGAGGCAGCTCTTCATGCGCTCGAAATAGATCCGGCTGTGCCGCTTGCTCGTTTGCTCCCACATGAGACGATCATACGGATCCTTGGGAGGCAAAGAGAGTTCGGCGAACGGCGGCTGATAAGTCTCAAGCTCGGGCGCCAATGCGGGATGTAGCAAGTTTTTGGCCTTGAGTCGCGTTGTGTGCTCGAAAGGGTGCGATGCTCCGTAGTTCACGTAGATTGCCTCCTGGCGCTCAGTCGGCTCCGGCACAGAAGCCGCCATGCGCAACGTCCGATTGGTCAGACCGATGGCCCACGGCACCGCATTCGGAGGTACGTAGGCGTGCCTGTTGTATTTCGTCCGGCAAATTAAGTCGCAGCCGCGGAATTCTGGACGCCACGAGGGTGTCGTGTATCCATCTGAATCATCGATAAACACCAGCTTCGTATTAGCGGATCGTTTTTTCATCAGCCGCACGAATACTTCCTGCTCGGCCGATTGGTCATGCTTGGATACGCCGAAGAGCATGTAAGTTCCGATCACCAGATCACACTCTTCGGGCACGACTTCTGGGTTGGCCTTGAAGAGAAATTCGCCACCAGGCTCCTCGCGCCAATAATCGTGCCGGGAGTGGAACGAATACCCCGACTCCTTCAAACCTTCGGCAATCGGAATGATGTCGTTTTGATACAACTCCGCCACCGCACTGTTGAAGAAGTAGATGTGCATGGAGGGAAAGGTGGCGGGTTACGAGTTGCTAGTCGCTAGTAGCAGAGAAACAGCAAGTAGACAGTATCAGTTGGCCGGCCACGACCGGCTTGTTTGCCTTCGGCTATCT
>JBAXCT010000426.1:0-1601 GCA_037141375.1 Chthoniobacterales bacterium
GTGCGCGTATCATCGGTCCGCACTTCGGCGCAGGACTCTATGTATGGACCTCGCTTATCACCGTGGCGCTGATCGCTCTGGCCTTTGGCTACTGGGTGGGTGGAACGCTCGCTGACCGGCATCCCTCGTGCGCTGCTTTGGCTGTGGTTCTGGTCCTTACTGCCGCCGCGGTCGCAGTGATTCCGCCCGTCCGTCTTCCTGTCATCAATTGGGCGTGGGGTTTCGGACTGCGCGGTGGATCACTGGTTGCCTCCGCCGTTCTCTTTTTTCCATCGCTCTTTTTGCTCGGCATGGTTTCACCCTTCGCTGTTCGTTTGGAAACTGCGTCCGTTGCTTCCGTCGGACGTTCCGCCGGGCACCTTTACGCGATCTCCACAGCGGGTTCGGTGCTCGGCGCGCTCCTCACCGGATTTTATCTCATCCCGACCTTCCGAATCCCGACTGTCACCATGATTGTGGCCGTTACGCTGGTCGCGGCCGCTCTGCTGGTTTCTCTGCCGAAGATTTCGCGTCGTCTTGCCGTCATGGCCATCCTTTGCGCGGGTGGCTCGCTTGCGCTTTTGCGCGGTTCTCCGCAGCCCGGGGAGCTGGTGGAACAGCGCAACAGTGCGGGCGCGGACCTGCGCGTGGTGGACTTCGAAAAAGTGCGTGTTCTGCTTATCGATCAAGTGCCGCAATCGACGATCAACAAAGACGGTCGCGCCGTGGAGCAGTATATTTATTTCATCGCGGCGCGGCTGATCATGGCGAGACCCCACGCCCGCGATGCCGCGGTCATCGGTCTGGGTGGCGGGGGCATTGTCCCCCTGCTGGAGCAGGAGGGAATGAGGGTGGAAGGGGTGGACCTCAGTCCGGACGTCATCGATCTGGCCAAGACGCGCCTCGGGTTGAAACTTCCGGCCGCGCAGTTGCATGCAGTCGATGGTCGCGTGTATCTGCACGAAAATCCCGGGCGTTTCGATGCCGTGGTCCTTGATGTGTTCAACGGCGACCGGGCTGCTTTTTCCGTGCTGACCAAGGAGGGACTGCAGGCAGCCAAGGCTTCGCTCAAAGCGGGCGGCATCCTCGCGCTTAATACGTGGGGCATCGATCTGGAAAAGGGTGGCCCCGACAAATTGGGAGCGGCTCTCCGGAACACGCTGCAGGAGGTGTTCCCACACGTGCTTGCCATCCCCGCCGTGGGCAATCTCCTTCTCTTCGGCTCCGACGAGCCGATTACCCCGCAGCGCGGGTCCGTTATATTACAAACATTTGATGGCCCTCTCACCTTCGCTTGGCTGGGGATCCCGCCGACCACCTGGCCCGAGGCGCCGGTGCTGACCGACGACTGGAATCCGGCCGACATGCTCGACGCGCGCGGGGTCGAAGGTTTGCGCGCCAGACGCCACACCGAACTTCCCGCCACGCTGCGCCATGCGCTCGCGTGGGAGTGAGCAGGGCACGATCCGCAGCCTGTCTCCCGCTGTCTTTTCTGCCTATGATTACGCCGGTGGGTGATGTCGAAACAAAGCAAGCGGTCAGCCGATCATCGTTGCCTGCTTTTCCTTTTGCCGGCGTCGTGCTTCTTTTTTTTTCCGGCCTGTGCGGTCTGATCCTTCAGG
>JBAXCT010000427.1:0-1599 GCA_037141375.1 Chthoniobacterales bacterium
AGTCCTTCTCGGGCGAGTCCGCCTTGGGCTCAATTTTTCGATAGTTCGCAAGCTGTACGACGTAGAAGGGAAAGTCTCCCTGCTTCCAGGCGGAGCGCCATCCTTGGATGAGCGCGCGCAATTTGGTGGCGTAGGTGCTGCCGTCGAATCCGTTGGATTCGGCCTGATACCAGAGCACACCCCGGAAGGCATAGGGGATGAACGGATGGATCATGGCATGGTGGAGTTGCGTGGCCTGCGGGTTAAACCCGTTCAGCCACGGCACTTCGGGCGGCTCCGAGAGCGGGCGCCTCTCGGCCAAAGCAATCTCAGCTTGGGCGGTCCATTTTTTTAATTCCTCGACGTATTGTTTGTGGCGGGCGAGCCCTTCCGGCGAGGCGGGCGAGGCCGCCTGTAGTTTGGCCTGCAGGTCAGACCACTCCGGCGTGGCCGCCACCGTCTGCGGATCAACCCACAGTTCGATCTGCGTTCCTCCCCAACTCGTATGCAAAAGGCCGACCGGAACGTCGAGCTTCTCGAAAAGTTCCCTCGCGAAAAAATATCCCACGGCGGTGAATCCGCCCACAGTCTGGGGAGAGCAAACCTCCCAACTTCCCGGGAGATCCGCACGAGGAAAGGATGACATGGTGCGCGGAACTTTGTAGTGGCGGATGGAGGGAGAATTCGCCGCGACTTTCTCCGCTTCAAAGTTAGCCGCTTTTTCGACCACGAACTCCATGTTCGACTGCCCGGAACAGATCCAGACCTCGCCGATAACGACGTTGGTGAAAGCAAGCGTGTTTGTTCCGCGTACGGTCAGAGTTTGCGGATTCTTGTTGGCGGAGAGAGGGTCGAGTGTCACCCGCCACTTGCCGCCCGCATCGGCGATGGCCGCTTTTTGCTGCCCGGAACATTCCACAGCGACAGTTTCGCCCGGTGATGCGGTGCCCCAAACCGGCAGCAGTATGCCGCGCTGCAGGACCATGTTGTCGCTGAAAAAATGCGGCACCGAAACATCGGCACGAGCAGGTGCAAGCAGGATTAAAGTGACGGTAACCAGAGTGGCTCCCGTCAGAAAAACCCGCTTACTGCTGCTTGATGTTCTTCGAGGCATCGAGGGTCGTACGGCTGAGGGTCTCAACATGTAAGTCTCCGAAAAGCATGTTGGCCCTTCCTGCGTGGCGGGTTCCGATGACCGTCATGTAGTCACTGCTGCTAAAGTTGCCTTTGCCTTTATCCCCGAGGGAATCGCCAGCAGTATTGTCGGCGATCAAAAGCAGTTGCGACAGATTCGACAAAGACCCCATCTTCCTCGGCTTGTAGTCATTGCCACCTGGCAAAAAAGCCATGGCATGCATATTGGCCGCGTAGGTGCGAAAATCGGTCTTGCAAGAGGGACAGTTGAAGGGATGTTTGGCCTTGGGCGTGTCATAATCTGCCCGCGCGGCAAAAGTCGTAGGCTTGTTTGATCCGACGCCGAGAAGGCAGGGTAGAGGAGCTTGGTAGTGTGAGAACCCGAAGCTAATCGCTCCCGATCCACTAAAATCATAGCCGGAAGATGATGGAAAAGTGCCATTGTTGTCGGTGATGTACATACTGATCCCTGCTCCAATCTGGCGA
>JBAXCT010000428.1:0-1573 GCA_037141375.1 Chthoniobacterales bacterium
CCTGCACGCCGCGTTCGGCCTTTGTCTTGCGCTCGGGTTCCTACTACCTTGAACGTCTGGCAGCATCGCTACGAATTGCGCCCGGGCGCGGATCCGCTCCGTGCGGCTGCCGCACCCCGCCGCGGCACGCTGGTAAAAATCGAGTTTGAAAACAGTGGCTGCGGTTATGCGGACCTTCACCCGTGGGAAGAATTCGGACACGCGCCGCTCGACGAACATATTTCCACATTGCCGACTGATCGACCGAGCTCGTTGGCTGCGCTGGCGCTGCGCCATGCGCGGACCGACGCTGCGGCGCGCCGCGCTGGGGTGTCGTTATTTGAGGGACTGCCAACTATTGGCAGTCACGCACTCTTCACCGACTGGGCCGGCGCGCCGCGCGAAGCATTTGAACAATGCCTGCGGGACGGCTGCAGCACGGTGAAACTCAAAATCGGACGCGACCCCGACCGCGAGGCGACGACCCTCAACAAGCTCGCCGACCTACCGCTCCGCTGGCGCCTCGACGCCAACGCACTTTTTACGCGCGAATCCCTCGGCGCATGGCTGGCACAGCTTGATCCGCAGCTGCGCGCACGGATTGAATTTCTCGAAGACCCATGCCCCTACGAGCAGTCCCGGTGGATGGACATTCTAACGCATGAAAAAATCCCGCTCACGCTTGACTGGCAACTGCCCGCCACGCCGCCACCATGGCCCGGGGCGCAGGTCGTCGTGATCAAGCCTGCCGTGCAGGACGCATTTTTGCTCGCCCTTGCTGCCGCGCAAGCGGGACTGGATATCGTCGTTACCCACAGCATGGATCATCCGCTGGGCCGCGCGGTCGCGCTTTGGACCGCCATGCGTCTGCGCCAGCGCCACGGGGAATTGGTCCGGGATGGCGGATTACATGGGGGCGGGCTTTATGCGCCAGATAGCTTCGCCGATCTCGTAGGAGTGGATCTCCAGATCCCGCGAGGAACCGGCTTCGGGTTCGATGATTTGCTAGATCGTCTCACTTGGGAAAAAGTGTTTCCATAGTTCCCTCACTCAAAACCCTCCATGCCATCCATCCTCCCTCCACGCACCTTTACGATCTGTTTTTTCCTTCTCGCGGGGACGGCCCTGCTTCCGGCGCAGAGCACACCCACGGCGGACAGCGCCGCGCCGGCCAAACACAAATACACGGATGATGTGGCGAAACTCGCCGCAGCCCCGGCTCCGGCACGCGGCGGAATCCTCATGGTTGGGAGTAGCATTTTCCGCAAGTGGACAAACTGCACCGAGGATCTGTCGCCATTGCCTGTCACCAACCGCGCCTTCGGTGGTTCCCGTACCAAGGATCAACTTTTTTTCTTCGACCAAATCGTGCCCTCCTCGCAGGCCGCGCTCATTGTGTGGTATTGCGGGAGCAATGATGTGAAAGGAAATGTCGCGAATGAGGAGATTCTGAAAAATACGAAGGAATGGATTTCTCGCACGCAAACCGCCCTGCCGCAGGCGCGCATCCTTCTGGTCTCGGTCATCCGTGCGATCCAAAAGCGGGAGGACGGCCAGCTCGCCAATGTCGACGAGGTGAACGACGGGTTGAGGG
>JBAXCT010000429.1:0-1568 GCA_037141375.1 Chthoniobacterales bacterium
CCGCCACATCGAAAATCGACCCGCGCATCACGGTGATAAGCTTGGCCTGTGCCATGGGCTCGGCCTGATAGTGCAACCCACGCAAAACGCCCTTGCTCGAACGCGAATGGTTATCCTGCACAAACTCGATGCTGCGCCCGGCGGCCTCGTCAAAGGCCCGCTTGTTCCAGGACTCCAGAAAAAATCCGCGATCATCCCGAAAAACGCGAGGTTTGATGAGGAGCACTCCACTCAGTTTGGTTTGTTTGATTTGCATGGGAAAAAGTCGTCAGACTTCAGTGTCAGTTGGTCGCCGCGGCGACCTATCTTCGGCTTGGCCTGCGGGTCGCCTTGCTCGGTGTCAGTGGGCGGTTTTGAGAGAGAGAATCAGGCCCTGAATCATCGCGGATAGGCTGCGGCTCGACGCGCTCGCCTCTACATCAACTCCCTGGCCAGCGCTGGAATCTCGCTGGCTGGCACGACAGTGATGCGGGTATCGAGATGGTAGCGATCTGCACCGGGGTAAATGACCCAGAGGTGTTCGAGTCGAAGATCCTCTAAAGCTGCCCTCATCGATTTCGTCGTGCCAGGCGCGTCGGCATATTTGATCTCGAATCCATGCCGCTTTCCTCTGGGGCTTACCAGCAAATCCAATTCGGCTCCATTGTGAGTCGCCCAAAAGCAGGCGTCGCGGCTCTGCAACGCCACCACAAGTTGCTCGATCACGAACCCTTCCCACGATGCTCCCAGCTTGGGATTTCCGGCCAGATCATCCGCCGTGACGATGCCCAGCAAGGCGTGCAATAACCCGGTGTCCCGCACGTAGACTTTCGGCGACTTAACCTGTCGCTTTTTCGTGTTCTCAAACCATGGCGGCAAAACCCTCACCATGAAAGCCCCCGCCAAAATATCGAGGTAGCGTCGCGCCGTCTTCTCATCGACACCCAGCGAACGCGCAAACTCTGCGGCATTCCATACATGCCCGTGATAATGCGCCACCACCGTCCAAAACCGGCGCAACGTTACAGCCGGTATGGTGATGCCCAGTTGAGGCAAATCTCTCTCGAGAAACGTGCGCACAAAAGCCTCGCGCCACTCCGCCGATGCAGCGTCATCCGGAGCCAGGAAGGAGCGGGGGAAACCTCCGCGAAGCCAAAGACGCCGAAATTCGTTCCCACCCGTCTCGCGAAGATCGAAGCCCGCCAGATCCACCATGCCCATCCGTCCGGCCAGCGACTCGGAAAGGCCCTTCACCAAGTCCGGCGAGGCACTCCCCGTAAGCAAGAACTTCGCTGGGACATCCGGACGATCCAGCAACACCCGCAGCGGGGGAAACAATTCCGGCAAGCGCTGGGCCTCGTCGATCACCACCAGTCCACGCAACGGACCTAAGGTTTGCTCCGGCGTCGCCAGCTTTTGCAGATCGACCGCACGCTCCAAATCGAAATACACAGCGTCCGAACCGCCAATCATCCGTGCCAGCGTGGATTTTCCACACTGTCGCGGCCCCTCGAGCACCACTGCAGGATGCACCCGAAAGGAACTTTCGACCCGTTTTTTTGCTTGAGGACGGTCAATCACACCTAGAT
>JBAXCT010000430.1:0-1546 GCA_037141375.1 Chthoniobacterales bacterium
GCTCGCCCTCATGCTCTGGCCCCTCCGCCACCGGTTGCGCGGGAAAGTTTCCTGATTTTTCAATCGCCGCTCACAAGCGAAACCCGTCTCGCGAGAAGCAGGTGTTTTGTTTTTCCGGGCTGCGCTGCTGGCGCATCCCCACGCCCGTGCGGTAGGGCTCGGTCGCGAGACCGGGTTGTCTGCCTTTCCTGTCGCGGCACAGTCCTCGGTGCCGATCTGGGGGCGGACGTTTGCCTAGGGGATGTCTCGCCAAGCATCGGCTGCGGCCGCCGCGGGAGTTGGCGCGGCGCGCGGCGATCCGCCATCGGCGGACAGGCTGCTCGCCCTCCACGGAGATGTGGTTTATTCTCCCCACAGAATGAAAGTCGAGGAACCAGCCGCCGGATATCCGGTTCGCATCCCGGTCGCGCCCGAAGTGGCGCGGCGGGCCATGGAGTTCGTGCGCCAATTTCCCGGGTGTTTCTGGTTCTGGAAAGAGTCGCCCTCCCTTTGTTTTCGCGACGATGTGGAAGCCGTGATCCGCAATCTTCGCAATTACGGAGACAAATCCGCGTGGGACGCGGCCAAGGAGTTGCGGCGATGCCTCTAACTCCCTTCCAAAAAGAAGCGATGTCCGTGTTGGCGGCCGAACGCCATGAGGCCAGCCACATGGCCGGAGGTCTCGTGCTCAATGCCTCGGATGACTCGGCCCGTTATTCCCGCGACTTCGATATTTTCCACGATTCGGTGGAAGATCTCGTTGCGGCCAGCGAGCGTGATGTGCGTGCTCTCGAAAATGCCGGCTTCGATGTCCGCAAGCTTGAACGCGACGGCGAGTGGTCCAAACCGGTTTCTTTCCGCAAGGCCCGCGTGAGCAGAGGGAGCGACCGCGTCGATGTTGATTGGTCGCACGACTCGGCATTCCGTTTTTTTCCCATCGTGCAGGATCACAATCTCGGCTGGCGGCTCCATTTGTTCGACATGGCGACGAACAAAGCGCTGGCCTTGGCTTCCCGCATCGAGACGCGCGACTATGTCGATATCGTCGAACTCAGCAGGATTTATCCGCTCGAGGCCATTATCTGGGCGGCCTGCGTCAAAGATCCCGGCTTCAGTCCATTGTCGCTCTTCCAAATGGTCATGCGTTTCGCGCGCATCGATCCGGTTGATCTCGACAAAATCAAAGCCCGCCACCTCGATCCCGTCACGCTCAAGCAGGAATGGATCGCAGCGAGCGATCAGGCGCGGGAAGAAATGACCGCGCTGGCCGACGAAGAACCCGACACGCCGATCGGCGTGGCCTTTGTCGATGCGAAGGGCGAGCCCGGTTGGATCCGGCGCGATCCCGCGCGGCGCGTACATCATCCGAGCCTGCGCGGATGTTGGCCAGTCGTGCACTAGGCGTTGCCGATCACTGGAGGGCGGACGTTCGCTTGGGGGCTGTCTCGCCAGGCATCGGCTAGACCCCGGTGCCTGTCTTTTTTGTGCCAGGGATTGGTCTGAGAGGAAAACTCACCGGGGTGCGGGGCGATTCAACCTAAAACCGTGGTTGAAAGTTGAGTGATGA
>JBAXCT010000431.1:0-1539 GCA_037141375.1 Chthoniobacterales bacterium
GTCTCATCCGCTTCATTCCCTATGCGGTGCTCCACGGCTTCCTCGCCGGCGTGGGATTGTTCCTTGTTTTCTTTGCTCTTTCCCTCGCCACCGGGTCGACGGTCACGATCCGTCATCTCAGCCCGCTCTGGGGGGAAGGTGCGCTGCTCAAATGGGGACCTGCCGTCGCCTATGGCGTGGGTCTGTTTTTCATCACCACGAGATGGAAGAACCCGCTGCTCTTGCCCGGTATCTTGGTCGCCACCGTTTTAATCTTCTTGGCCGCGATCCAACTGGCGGGGATCGACAGCGCGACGGCGATGACGCGCGGTTGGATCCTCGGGCCCTTCGATGAGAACGCCCGTCTCTGGCCGCCGCTGGATCTGGCCGATCTGGCCCGGGTGGAGTGGTCAGTGCTGCTGCAGCAATGGGGGCTCTTCGGCTTGATCGCCCTAGTTTACGTTTTGGATCTGCTGGCGTGTTCAGCAGGTCGGGTGGCAGCAATCCAGCAGGAGGAGGATGTGAACGAGGCACTGCGCGTCAGTGGCGCGTCGAACATCCTCTCGGGCTGCTTGGGCGGCTACGTGGGCTATGAGGGTGTGATTGGTTCGAAGCTGTCTTACAAGCTCGGCACACCGAAGCCGGTTCCGGCACTCACTTGCGCGGCCATTACCGCCGTCGTCATGATGTTAGGGGAGTCGATTCTGTCGACCGTGCCGAAGTTCATGCTCGGCGGGCTGATCACCTTCATGGCGCTGTCCATCATCGTCGAGCCGTTGTTCGGCAGCCGACGCCGGACGACTCTCATCGAATACCTTCTGGTCTGGGGTGTCGCCTTGGCTGTGCTGTTTTTCGGCGTTGCCGAGGGTGCTGCATGCGGAGTGCTCGTCTCGCTCGGTATCTTTGTGGTCAGCTATTCCCGCCTCAGCGTGATCCGTTTCAGCGGCACGGGCGCGAAGATCCGCAGCGTGGTGTCGCGTTCACAGGCGGCCGAACAATGGCTGGGGCGGACGGGAGATTGCACACGCATCCTGCGACTGCAGGGCTACATTTTCTTCGGGACAGCCGATGCCTTGGTCACGCAGATCCGCGAAATTCTCGATGCAGGCGGAACGCGTTACCTCATTCTGGACTTCGCGCGGGTCGACGGGATTGATGCGGCCGGGCTGGCCAGCTTCTCGCGGCTGCAAAAGCTGACCCGGGATGCGGGCGTTACGCTTGTCTTCAGCGCACTGGCGCCCGAGATCCGCCGACGCCTCGACCTCGCCACCGACGGTGCCGGTGCGCAAGGCTCTGACAATATAATGCAGACGCATGCGGACCTCGACCGCGCGCTTGAGTGGTGCGAGAACCGGCTACTTCATAGCGGCGCTGGCGACTCGCCCGCCGAGGCGCTGGCGCAGATGGAAGGCCGGGATCAGGCACTGGTCCACACCCTCGTTGCCGACATGGCACCCTTTCTCGAGCGCATCGAATACCCGGTCGGGCACGTCCTGTGGTACGCGGGAGATCCCTCGCCCGACATGTATTACGTGGAGTCGGGGGAACTGCAGCTGTTTG
>JBAXCT010000432.1:0-1531 GCA_037141375.1 Chthoniobacterales bacterium
GTCCACGTTCCATCGGCAGAGCGCACTGGCTGGGCGAACACGCCGTCGGTCACGATGTGAAGCGGTTGGCGTTTGACCAGCCAAGTGTGCCGGTAAATGCCGGCGCCTTCATACCACCATCCCTCCTGCGCATCGGCATCCACGCGCACCGCCACGGTGTTGAACTCATCTCCGAATTTCACCAGCGGAGTTATGTCGATGTTGAACGACGTGTAGCCGCACCAGTTGCGGTGCACCAGCGTGCCGTTGACCCACACGGTGCAATGCGTGGAGACACCGTCGAGTTGCAGTTCCAGATGTTTGCCTCGGTCGGCATCACTGATTTGAAAGTGTCGCCGATACCAACCGATGCCGCGCTGGCGAAAGCCCTGCGCAAGATTAGCGTTCTTGTCAATGGGTGACTCCGATGCCCAGTCGTGCGGCAGGGTGACTTCGCGCCAACCCGTCGTATCGTCAAATGCCTGTGCTGCCGCGCCCGAAGCCGTTCCCGCTTTGGCGTTCGCATACGAAGCTTGGTGTCCCTTGACCTCGGGAAAGGGAATGTCTCCTACATGGAAGAGCCAACCTTGATCAAAGGAAAGCCGCTCGCGCGATGCTGGGGGAGTCGTGCTGGCACCCACAGCTTGAACAGCGACCGCAATCGTCAAGAGAGCCGCTTGGAATGGTTTGATCATTGCTGAGTCTCCGGCTCCTGCTCTTTCAGGACGGCGTAAGCGTAGGTCTGAGGCTGGTTAAGGCGATAGATCTCATCCTCAAGTTCTTTCATCCTCTCCTTCATCGCCGCCTCGTTGCCGATTTCCTCAAGATAAGTGCGCGCGGTCTTAATGTAATAGCCCGAGTTCGCTTCCGGATCGTGCTTTTGCGCCTCTTTTTCTGCAATGAACTGCCTGAGGGATACTTCCACTGCAGCGCGGTCGCTGAGATCCACTTTAGCCAGATGCTTTATTTCCACCCGGCGCAATGTCCGCAACTTGCTGCCCAGGGAATGGTGTTCGGAGCACAGCAACGCCAATTTGCCACCGATGGCGTTCTGCGGCGTGCGTGGATTATCGGCCAGATTAATGCCGTGCTGTAACTGGGCTTCCGAATATTTGCCAACATCGCTGCCATTGATCGTGAGAGTGTATCGCCCTCCGGCCAGCCCTGAGATCTGCAGCATCTGCTGGTTCAACCGTTCGGTGATCGGCACCAAGCGGTAGGCTTCCTTGGCCTCCTCGATAACGGGGAAAGGCAGGGCGAACTCCTTGTTGGAAAATTCGAAGCGATTTCCGTCGTGGATCAGGCCGCTCGCCTCGCAATTGGACTGCGCCAATATTTGGACCCTCTCCGCGTCGATCGAGAGGCGCCAAACATCCTGCGGAGCCCCGGTCTGGTCGAGGAAGAGATAGGCCATGATGAGATGACCGACCGACTCGGGATGAACGCGGTCCTTTCTGGTCAGAGTGAAGGCTGCGTCGGTCTGTTTGCCTTTGCGGCTCAATTCGTTCATCGGGTGCCAGAAGTCGACGGCAACGGCGTTTTGCGATTTGGC
>JBAXCT010000433.1:0-1510 GCA_037141375.1 Chthoniobacterales bacterium
GGTCGAGAGCGGGAGAAGTGTCCGGCGGGGAGGGAACTGATTCGGGCGGCTGGTCGTGGGCAGGCATCTCCCCATCTTCGCCTGCCCGGGGCCGGGCCGATAGCGGGGACAGGCAGCCCCGGTGGGGAGCTGTTTTTGGGCGTGCTCAGCCCCTGCGGGGAAAAAATGAGGCCGGCCCGGGCGCCCAAGGGCCCGGGCCGGCCTTTCTCGTCTGAACGCTCACAGGTCCCCGGCGAACAATGGTTCAGGCAAGCCCGAACCGAACGCCAGGGAGGAGGGTTACTTCTTCTTCTTCTTGGCGACCTTCTTGGCCGCTGCCTTCTTCTTCTTCGCCATAGTGATGGCTCCTTACGACGAGTGCCCGAACACAGAACCCACGGCCGATCCCTCGGGCACTCTTAAGAAGGGACCGGACGACGTATTGTTTTGGACGGCTTCCCGACACGCGTGAACCGCTCCCCGGCTGAGCCCGGGCAGCGAACCGCACCCGCATCGACGAAGCCTTTCCCATCGATGTCTTTCCGGGTGGACATCACACCGCAACCAGACCCGCTTCGGCCGCTCGGCACATTCTCGATAAACCGTTTTTTCGATCAGCGAATCCGCTTCACGAACTGTTCATCACCAATGCACAGCGACCTCACTTCTTCTGTTGTGAATGATTTCAACAAAGACTGTCAAGAGAAGTCCGCGCAAAAAAACAAAAAATTTTTTGCGACCGCGCGCCGGACTTCGAGATGGAAGGTCGGCTCAGATGACTCTTCCGCGCCGCGATCGACAGCCGCGGGCGCGTTTTGAGGGAGTTCGATTCACCTGCGAGCAGCGCTCTTCGGCATGCGTGAGGCGAGCGCGTGGGCCCATGCCTCAAGCAGCGCAAACTGTTTGGAGAAATCCTGTTCCGTCACGCCGAGAGGGCTCTTGAAGAAGCATGCCAGCCAGGGAAGCGAGCCCCGCTCGCCAGCGCGGTGAGCGCGCTCCACCAAGCGCACCAGATCGATCACCAGGGGTGCGGCGAGGATCGAATCGCATCCCTGCCAGACAAACTGAAACGTCATCGGCGTGCCCAGGAAGCCACGGAAGTGGACGTGGTCCCAGGCGGTCTTCCAGTCGCCGAGGCTCTTGATGTATTCGATCGAGACATGCGTCTGCGGTGCGTAGCCGAGGATGCTGCCGAGGAGATGATCCTTGCTGCGCACCTTGGTGGCCTTGTTGCGGGGATCGTCCAGCACCCGCCCATCCATGTTGCCGAAGATGTTGTGGCCCACCCAGCTCATCACGTCGAGGTTGCGTGCGGCAAACATCGGCGCGAGCACGCTTTTGAGGAGCGTCTCGCCAGTCTTCCCATCGCAGCCGGTATGGGGAACCCCCTGCTGCATGGCCAGTTCGCACAGGGCCGGTGGCGTGGAGCCAGTCGACGGGGTGAAGTTGATGTAAGAGGCGCCCGCTTCAAACGCAGCAATTGCATACAGGCTGCTCGCCGGCACAGGACACGTCTGGGCAGAGTCCAGCA
>JBAXCT010000434.1:0-1502 GCA_037141375.1 Chthoniobacterales bacterium
CGGTGAACCGTGGTATCCGATCCATCAGCAGCGTGCTGATCTTGAGCCTGCAGACCGACCGCGTCCTTGATTTTCGCCGGGCGACACAGAAGCAAAACAGCCTCGATCTTGCGCGCTAGCGCGGGGCAGTTTGCGGCCGAGAGCATCTCATGGTGCGAGCCATCCACCTGGTGAAATCGCACCCGTCCTCGAACCATCTTTTTCCAAAAAGCATACGGAAAATTCTTTTCCTCCGTGGCGACAAAGATCTCAGCTGTCCCGTCGTAGGCACTCGGCCGGTAGCGCGCATGGATGAGGTTGTAATGATCCGCCTCCCAGCCCTGTGCGGCAGCATAGGCATCATCGCTCTTGCGCTGCGAGCGGGTCAGAAAATACCACATGGTGCGCAGTGGACCGGCGAGATAGCTGCACTTGTCTGACCATGGAATGCCGCGCAGAAGCTGCAGATGCCGGGCGGCACGGTCCACCAGATCGGGAAAAATAGTCAGCCCGTAGTAATACCAAGAAACATTGGCCGTAGCGTGCGTGTCGAGGAGACCCAGAAACGCGACTTCTTGGCCTGCCTTGCGCAATTCTTGTGCCACTGCATAGGCAATCCATCCGCCCATGGAATAACCCGCCAAGTGGTATGGGCCCTCGGGCTGGAGCGAGCAGATCTCGCGTGCATAATGTGCGGCCATCTGTTCCATCATTTCGTGGCGTTTCTGCCTGCCGTCCAGATCCACGGCTTGCACGCCATAGACCGGACGCTCTCTCTCCATCACCCGGGCCAGATCGAGAAACACATAAACATCCCCACCATATCCGTGGAGGAAGAACAAAGGTGCCTTCTCCCCGTCTTGGTAAAGGGGGATAAGAGAACTCCATGCAGGCACCCACTCTTCAGCCTCCAACATTGCGGACAGCTCCGCGATCGTCGGCGCTCGGAAAAAAAGAGCAATGGGTAGACGGCGACCGACGAGTTGTTCCACCTCGTAAGCAAGCTGCACCGCCAGCAAGGAATGGCCGCCCAACTCGAAAAAATTGTCATTTCTTCCGATATCCGTGCGGCGAAAGAGTCGCCGCCACACGGTAGCGAGTTTGTATTCGAGAAGATCGCGGGGATTTTCCGGACGAACGATGCCAGAGCGCAAATCATCCTGGCTGCGGTTGACCGGACCCTGTGGCACGCGCAAGTCGATCGTGTCGTTGCCCAGCTGTGAGGCGAGCGGAGGGATGCATTTACCCGGCAGGGTAGGATGGAAACAACGGTTTGAATCTCCTTCCAACTTCTCTGGGTTGGAAGGGTTCGGGGCCATTTGGATACCCGCTGGGGCAGGACTTATCTGGCTGCAAGCCAGTTCCTGTCAGTTCGCCTAAACACGCCGGCGGCGTTTGACGCCGAGCATGGCGAGGTTGCGCTTGAGGCCGGCCTCCAAGCCGGTTGCTTCCTCGTCGCTGAGGTTGGCGCTGTTGGCCAAGGCGGTCTGGGCGCGCTCGATCGCTTTGGAGACAGCATCCTC
>JBAXCT010000435.1:0-1500 GCA_037141375.1 Chthoniobacterales bacterium
TTACTGACCCGGCCCGTATCCGGACCCGCCCCACATCGAACACCGAACCCCGCTCCCCGCAACCACACCGCGTTATCCCGACATCATCGCTACGGCAGGAGCGTTACTCACCACCACTCGCAGAGCACTTCACCGCCGAGTTTCCGCTGCCGAGCTTCCCGGTCGCTGACAACCCCGCTGCTGGTCGACAGAATCGAGATCCCCAAACCTCCGAGAATCGGACGTAGCCGGACCGAACGGCTGTAGACCCGGCGACCCGGCGTGCTCACGCGCCGGATGTGGCGGATCAGACGCTCTCCATTGGGGCCGTACTTGAGTTCGATCTGAAGCTTTGCCGCAGGCTCGGCCTCGACTTCCTTCCAGTCCCAGATGTAGCCCTCACGCTTCAGGACGTCCGCCACGCCGCGCTTCACCTTGGAGCTCGGGAGTTCCACGATGGCGCGTTCGACGCGCACCGCGTTGCGGATGCGGGTGAGCATGTCGGCGATCGGATCGGTCATCATGTCGAGAGAGCCCTTTCGGAACTGTGAACCCTGCCAGCGAACCCTTCTGCCTTCGGTACCCCGGATGCCCGCCTTGTCCGGCGGTCAACACCCCTCCGGGCCGTGGTCACCAACTCGCCTTCCTGACGCCGGGGATGACCCCCTGGTCGGCCAGTTTCCGGAAACAGATCCGGCAGAGACCGAACTTACGATAAACCGCCCTCGGACGTCCGCACAGCATGCAGCGCTGCACCTGACGGGTCGAGAACTTCGCCGGCCGCTTGGCCATCGCGATCTTTGACTTGCTTGCCATAGATGATTCCAACGAGGGGCCGCCAAAACGGCCGCAACTGATGTTCCTGGCTCGAACCCCACGACGATCGTCGCGACCATCCGAACCAATCGGTACCGACCGTGCCGCTACGCCGCGGCACCCTCATCCCCATCCTTTTTCAACGGAACACCCATGGCGCGGAGAAACATCCGCGCCTCGTCGTCGTTCTTCGCCGACGTGACGAGCGTGATATTCATTCCCTGCGGCCGCGTGTACTTGTCCGGGTTAATCTCCGGAAAGACCATCTGCTCGGACAACCCGAGGCTGTAGTTTCCATGGCCGTCAAACGCCGTGCTCGAGAGCCCACGGAAATCGCGGACACGAGGAAGAGCAAGCGATACCAGCCGATCGAGAAACTCATACATCCGACGACCGCGAAGCGTGACTTTGCATCCGATGGGTAGGTTTTCGCGGAGTTTGAATCCGGAAACCGCCACTTTCGAAAGGGTCGCCACGGGCTTTTGCCCCGAGACCTGGGTCAGCGCACCGATCGCCTCCTCGAGGTACTTCTTCTCGGAGACCGCAACACCGACGCCCATGTTGATCACGATCTTCTCGAGCCGCGGAATCGCATGGGGATTCTTGCGAGCGAGCGCCTCCCCGAGCGCGGGTTGGACCGTCTTGAGGTAGTGCTCAAGCATGCGTGGGGTTTCCAACACCCCCGTCGCCGCACTGGTGCCGGTC